>QIHS01000240.1 GCA_003229095.1 Woeseia sp.
GTTTCTTCCCGAGTTTTCTTGTGCGCAGTCACGGGATGAATCTTGCGGAGATCGGTGCTTATCTCGGTGTCATCATCGGCGTATCCACCGGTATCGGCTATGTCGGCGGCGGATATCTGGCAGACAAAATCGGCTCAGTCAACAGGAAGCGCTCTTTTCACGCAATTGTCGTCACACTTCTGGTTGCCTGGCTGTTCACGATTCCACTCTACCTGGTGAGCAATCCCTACCTGGTCATGGCGCTGTTTTTCTTGCCATCCCTGTTCTCAAACTGCTATTTGCCAACGGCGTTTGCACAGACGCAAGGCCTTGTCGGTATTCGAATGCGTGCCGTCGCATCGGCAATTTTGTTGTTTGTCCTGAATATCATCGGACTGGGCTTAGGTCCGTTGGTTGCAGGTCTTTTGAGCGACTTTCTCAGCACATCACAGGGAACAGAATCACTTCGCTACAGTTTGCTGATTATCGGCGCGGTGACTCTGCCCTGGACCGCCTGGCATTTTTATATGGCAGCGCGCCACATTGAAAACGATCTGGCGCGGGTTGATGAGTTGTAAACATAACGGGTAAAGCAAAGATTTTCGGTTTGGATCCGACAAAAACAGGGTTGGCCATCTGAACGTTTTCGCCTATCGAAATGGGCATTCGTGTAGAGTCTGTGTTGGAGAAATGCGCACTATCTCGAGCTAACTATCTTTTGAGTGAGACCGATGGCCATACGAGTTACCACCGCGAAACGCGCCCGACCCGGTCTGTCTGCTGTTACCCAAGCGTTTCTGGACAACAGCACTTTGCTGAAGAAATTCCTGACGCGGTTTCTGGCCGGGCAACAGGATATTGAAGATGTGGTTCAGGAAGCCTACCTGCGCGCATATCAAGCCGAAAAAAAGAAGGTTATCGAACAGCCGAAGGCTTTTTTGTTTCGAATTGCCAGAAATCTGGCTCTGACCGAATTAACAAAGAAGTCACGTCAGATAGTGGACTACATTGAGGATTCTGATCCGTCAGTTGTTATACAGAGTGAGTTGACGGTCGAAAACGAAGTGATTGCTCTGCAAACGATTGGCATCTATTGCGAAGCAATCGCGGCGCTGCCGAAGAAGTGTCGGCGCGTGTACCTGCTTCGCAAGGTTCACGGATTGACGCACAAAGAGATCGCTGTCCGCCTGGATCTGACTGTGAGTTCAACTGAAAAATACTTACGTAAAGGTGTGCTTCATTGCAGAGCCTATATGCATGCAGGCCAGCAAAATCAGCCAGCGGACCAGTCACCAGGTACGGATCCTGAACAGCACCTGCAGGCGGAAGGATAGAATGGATAATATTCGTCAATTTTTGGATCGCAGTCAAATTGAAAGCGAGGCAGCGGCCTGGCTGATCCGGCTGGACGGAGACCAGCCGCCGTCGGCAAGCGACCTCAAGGCGCTTCGTGAATGGATCGGTCGCAGTCCTGTTCATCGAGAGGAAATTGTCAGCCTGGCGACGTTCTGGGGTAATAACGTACTGACTGAGCTTTCCGTCCCACTTGGAAGGCCTGATCGGCAAAAACGTTTGGCTTTTTTGACGAAACCCGCTCATGAGTTGGCGAACCTCAATCGAGCCTGGTATGGCGTTGCAGTTGTGTTTTTGGCGCTCGTCGTATTTTTGATGCCTTCGCCTGAGCGACCACCGTCGCTCAATTCAACAAACGGGCTCTATTCCACCGCTGTCGGACAACAGAAGACGATGACGTTGGCTGACGGCTCTGTCGTCCAGTTAAATACCAACAGTCAGTTGGAGGTAGCGCATACTGATGAGTACCGCGATGTCCGGCTACTGCAGGGCGAGGTGCACTTTACGGTTGCGACCCATACGGACCGACCGTTCAGGGTTTACGCAGGCAATGGCCGGATTCAGGCCATAGGAACTGCTTTCTCAGTCTACCTGAATGACGGCGGTGTCAACGTCATTGTCACCGAAGGGCGGGTCGCCATTGCATCGTTCGACCTGCCTGCAGATTCTGCCGATGATCGTTTGCGAGCAGGCGGGATCGCGCAGAACAGTGCATATAGCAGAGATCTTGGAGCACTCGAAGCAGGCCAAAGTACGACAATCAGGCGGATCGCGAATGAAGGTATTGCCCAGGCAATGACACTTGATGCTATTGAAATGGTTGACCCGCAAGAACTGGCCGCCCGTCTTTCCTGGCGCCGCGGATTACTAACCTTCGCTGGCGATCCGTTGGATGAGGTCGTGGCCGAAATCAGCCGATACACTACTGTAAATATAGAAATTATGGACCCGGATGTGCGTGCCATCAAGATCGGTGGACAGTTTCCCGCCGGTGAAACTGATGCCATGCTTGAGACCCTGGAGAAAAATTTCGGCCTCCGCGTTACTCGCAGGGGCTACAATAGTGTGCAGATCTCGGCATCGTCGGATTAAACGACGGCGTTGTTTCCTGTGCCCGCCGGTGAGTACTGATCAGCAGTCCTATTTTTGCATGGAGCGGCGTAGGGTGCGTCGATTTTTCATTCGAACGAACAATTTGCAAGAATCTTGCTGGCGAAATTGCGGATTTTCCTTCCCCGTTAGTTATACAGTGGATAACGTCGCGAAAAGGGATCGTATTCAGCGGTTCGGAAGAAGGCGATTTGAAGGGGGAGTGCTGCTCGGGAGAACGGGTGCATATTTTGCGCTGGTGATTTGTTGCCTGTTGCTGTTGCTGAGTTTTGCAAGCAACGCTCAGGATCTGCCCGAACACACTTTGTACGATTTTGATATTCCATCGTCAAATGCTGCGGAAGCACTCAACAGGCTGGCCGAGCAGACCGGTGCAATCATGTTGTTTCCCTATGACATCGCCGAAGCCCGAAACGCCAATGCGGTCACGGGTCGACACACGCTCTCGCGGGCTTTGAACTTGTTGCTTGACGGTTCCGGGCTTGCCGGCGGCATTTCCGGTTCGCACGTTATCACGATCTCCCTTGAGGAGCCGACGACAAGTGACGACGAGGTAAAGGTGATGAGCGGAAACATAGTTCCCTTCACGACAAAGGTTGCGGCGGTATTCATATCGATATTTGCCACAAGTGCGAGTGCGCAAGATACAGATACAGATGCGGATGCTCTGGATGAGATCCTGGTAACCGGTTCTCAGATCCGAGGTGCAAGCATTTCCGGCGCACTACCTGTATCGGTGGTAAGTGCTTCGGATATTGAGGTTCTTGGCATTGATTCCGGGGACGAGTTACTCGAATTCCTGGCGGAGCAAGGGCAAAACTTTTTTAGCGAATCGGATAACATTTCCGGCGGTGTAAACTCCGCTCGTGGTGATATCGGCGCATTCAACCTCAGGAATTTGGGCACTGGCAATACGCTGGTCCTGCTCAACGGTCGGCGATTGGTCAATGCAGCGAGCTTTCAGACAGAGGCTGTTGGCGGCAGTTTTATTCCCGTCAACACAGTGAACTCGCAAAGCCTGCCGATCTTCGGTCTTGAGCGGGTTGAAATATTAAAAGATGGTGCGTCGGCAATTTATGGTGCGGATGCTGTCGCCGGCGTCGTGAATTATGTTCTGAAAACCGACTTCGAGGGGTTCAATATTCGAATGAGGTTCAGTGATTATGACCATCTTCCGCGAACAGACCAAAGATTGACGCTTGAGTGGGGAAAGAACTTTAACAGTGACAAAACGAACCTCAGCGTTTTTGCCGATTTCTACCATCGTGATCGAGTTAACTCACAGGATGAAGCCAGATGGACGAATTCTGATTTCCGCAGCCGTCTTCCGGAGGACTCTCCCTTTGGGGCCTCAACTGCTTTTAGAAACAACAGCGCAAATTCTGAATACGGCCAGTTTGACGTTATCGACGGAAGTGTTGCCGGAATTACCGACAGCCGCGGCGAGTTTGAAACGTATCCATCGGGCGACCCGCGCTGCGAATATGAATTGGGCTTTGGTACTTGCGGCGCAGTCGATGGCCAGGGCACCTTCAGGTTCAATCTCAACGAAAACAGAGATTTGTTCTCCGATCTGAACCGATTTAACCTTTACGCGTATCTAAACCATGAGTTCGCCAACGGTATCGAAAGTTTCACCGAATTCTCCGCATACCTGTCAGCGACAAATACGATTCGTCAACCATCGACTCGATTGAGTGCAGTTGCCAGATATACGGTCGCTGCGGACAATTACTATAATCCCTTCGGACCGATTGGTTCGCCGAATCGATTGCCTGACAGCATTATTGGCACCGGTGTACCAGCCGAAGGCCTGGCGCTGCAAATCGACAACTACCGGTGGGCGCAATTACCCCGAATTGTTGACAACAATGGGGAAACGTATCGCTTCCTGCAAGGATTTCGCGGCTCATTTGGAGACTGGGATTGGGACACGGCGGTGACCTGGTCCCGTGCAGAGAAGAAAGACATCACCCGCAATCGAATTTCAAACACTTTGTTGCAGGCGGCATTAAACGATCCGACACCGGCAGCATTTAACCCGTTTTCCGGGCGGGTCGATACGAATATCGAACAGTTGCTGATCGATGTCAGGCGAGACAATAGAACGGAATTGAAAATGATCGATTTTAAGATTTCGAAGAACGATATTTTCGAATTGCCAGCCGGTCCTGTCGGGATTCTCGTGGGCGTGGAGTTGCGTGAAGTATCGTTTGTCGATGACAGGGATCCGAGGCTGGACGGCACAATCAACTTTACTGACAATGACGGCAACACTTTTCCATTGGTGTCTGACGTGTTGAACTCAAGCCCAACTGCCGATAGTCGCGGCGATCGCAATGTCACTTCTCTCTTCGGCGAATTGCAACTGCCTTTGCACGAAACACTAGACGTACAATTAGCAATTCGATTTGAAGATTTCTCGGATGTTGGTAACGCGACAGTGGGTAAGCTAGCGGTGGGCTGGCGCCCAATTGATCAACTACTGTTTCGAGCGTCATGGTCTGAAACATTCCGGGTGCCCAATCTGGTCACGATCAACGAGACCGGGGTCGCACGGTCCAACACACGAGACGACAATGTGTGCTTTTTTACCGATCCTAATGAGGAGACGCTGGATTGCCGGTACGGGATTCAGCGGACGGCAACGGGAAGCGAGGATCTCGTCCCGGAAGATTCGATCAACACGTCTTTCGGTGTGGTCCTTGAACCAATAGAGGGATTGACTGTCACGCTGGATTTCTGGGAAATAGAGAAGGACAACACTATCGGTTTGTTCGGCGAAGAGAATCACTCGACGCTCGACTTGCTCATACGACTGGCTCAGGGTACGGGCGACTGCGCTTCGGTTCAGGGGAATTCAGCGGTGGTCAGAGAAGACCCCTCAACGCTGTCACCTGAGGAAGCTGCACTTTATTTGGCCGCAGGTATTTGCCCGGTTGGCCAGATCCAGCGAATCGACGATCGATACGCAAACCTGGATACGCGAACGGTGCGTGGACATGACATCGGCGTTCACTACGAAGTCGAAACACGCATCGGTGATTTCAATGTCCGCTATGTCGCATCCTTTCTTGATAAATTCGAGCAAGTTCCAGGTGGTGATGCGGCGTTGCTGCTAGAGGCGCAGGACTCAGGGTTGATTCCTGCCGACATCTCCGTAGATGGGTTTGCGAATCTCGTCCGTCAGGATGGAAACATCAAGGAGAAACAGACGATTCGCGTGAGTTGGCGCAATGAACAGTGGGGAGCTGCAGTCAGCGGCGTCAGGTTGGGTGACTTCATACAGACCAGCCTTACATTGGCGGACGGGACACTTTATGTTATCCCTTCGATGACGACCTACAACGCATCGGTCGACTATCAGTTTGATACCGTCAGAGACAGCACAACGAGAATTCGGCTGGGGGTCAACAATCTTACAGATGAGAGGGCGCCGCTTGCGGACGTCAGGTTTGGCTATTTTTCAGACGTGCACAGAGATCTGGGTCTCAATTACTATCTTGATCTTCGCATGAGTTTCTAGCAAAGGCCAGATTGTGAAAAGAGGGGGCCGCAGGCTCCCTTTTTTTGCTGGCGAAGTCTGGTGGAAAGCGCTTACCTTTCAAGCAATAGTCGCATTACTTCTTCGGCAAACACGGGTGTCGCGGCCGCAATATCTTTGCGGTTGACTTCGTCTCCTAATTCGTAGGTTATTGCCGGGATTCCGTAACGATTGAAAAAGAAATTCTTTGCATTTGCCTGGTCAGATGTCGGTCGCGGATCGTGTTCGAACTCGAAGTCAGGAAGACGCTTTCGGGAGCGCGATAACCAGACTGTTGCGAAATCGACCGATGAATCTGACTCATCCGGGATCTGTGTATAGAAAAGACTGGATTTGGTGGAATGGAAATCGAGCATAAGCCGCAACTTCAGATTCATCCGCTCCATAGCAGACAGTAACCTCGCAACGTTCTGCGTCTCAGGTTGAGTAAATGGGCCCCAGTCACGGTTAAGATCGACACCATTGGCATTGTGACGCCAATGGCCGAGGACCACACCGTCAGGGTTAATCAGGGGAATCACGATTATCGAAAACCGGCTCCTGAAATCGATCGCCAGTGGTGTATCCGATATTAATGTATCGACAAAAATTTTCATCGCTAAGGCGCCGCTAATCTCGGGGGGATGTTGTCTTCCCAGAAGAATGATTGATTCGGCGCGCGATTCTGTTTTGGCAATTTGAATTGGTCTGCCCTGAACACTCCGACCCAGGTTTTGTGTGACCACCTCGGGATGTGTCGCTAGTGCTCTGAACCATCTTTCGTAGAAGGATGGCAGCACCAGTTCTTGTGCAGAAATCCACACAGGCGCCTGTTCGATACGCAGGGAAATCGATAGTGTCCGGCCGTCTTCGGAAACCCGGGCTGACGTAGCAGCCAGCGGCGACCAGTCTTCGCCGTCAAAGCTTACCTTTGGCCAATAGCGCGCGAATCCATCGGTAAAGCTAATAACTATTCGGACATCTGTCGCTGTTTTTGGACTGATTCGAAATGAATACCATGGGCTTTGATTGATCGGCGGTTCATCTTCGGGGCGGATAACAATTGATACGTCATTCTCGTCTCCAACCGAACAGCTAAAAAAATTGCCACCGTCAAACGAGGAATCGACAAGCAGGTTAGAATTCTCGCAGTACTGTGTCGCAGGCGCCATTGTTGTGCATGCAGAAAAAGTACCCGTTGCCAACAAGATTGCAAAACTCAACAAGCGGTGGTTTGAGTGGATGCTCACCAAAGTCTTCCTCGAGACGCGTATTCCGTGCAAAGCAGAGTCATCAACGGTACAGTCAGGATCGGCTCTTAGTCAAACGGCACGCATATAGAAATCAAAATCTACATTGCTAATGATGTTATGAAATCTCCGCGACTCATCGCGACGGTGCGCGACGTAGATCCTGCAATATTCCTCACCCAGATAGGTCGGTAGTATCTTGCTGCGTGAAAACCTGTCAATGGCAGCATCCCATCGATTCGGAATTTTTCGTTTCAGGGTTATTACTTCGCCTTCCTCCACCATCCGCCCCGGGTCGCATTTGTTTTTCAGTCCGTAGTGAACACCGGCAAGGATGGCCGCGGTTACCAGGTAGGGATTGGCGTCTGCCCCGGATACCCGATGCTCGAAACGCAGGTTTTTCTCATCTGAAACCGGAATGCGCAGCGCGACATTGCGGTGATTCGCACCCCAGTTCGGTTCGACCGGCGCGAACATTTCAGGACGCAGTCTTCGATAGGAATTGGCATTCGGCGCAAAAATTGCCGTGCTTTCCGCCATTGTTTTTGCCATACCGCCAATGGCATGTCGCAAACGTGCGGAAAAAGGCGGTGATGCCATCTTCTCCTTGCCGTGCGAAAAGAAATTCCTGCCATTACTATCAACCAGGCTCATATGAATGTGCATTCCGGAGCCAGAGTCTTCCTCAAAGGGTTTGGCCATGAAGCAGGCAACAAAACCGTGTTGCCTGGCGACGGCTTTGATCGCACGTTTGAGCAAGACGCCGTGATCGCAGGCCAGCACCGGGTCATCGATGTGCGCAAGATTTATTTCGAACTGGCCGGGGGCAAATTCCGAGGTGGTCGTGCCTGCTGGAATATTTTGTGCTTCGCAAACATCGTGCAACTCGTTCAGAAAGTTCTCGATATCCCAAAGGTCGTCGGGGCTATAGACTTGTGGCCCGGGTTGCGGCCGTCCGATGCCCGGCACTCTCGACACCCGTGCCGTCGGCTTGTCGGCTTTGGCGTCGAGCAGATAAAATTCCAGCTCCGTTGCCATCACGATTTTCAGTCCCATTTTCCTGATGGGACTGGCGGCGCGTTCAAGCACGTATCGTGGATCCGCAAAAAACGGCTGACCGTCACGTGTTCGTAAACGGTACAACGCCTGCGCGCTGGGTTTTTTCGCCCAGGGAACCGGCGCCAGACTTCCGGGTACGACGAACGCGTTTACATCCGGATCCCCGTCGCCGGCGGACCATGGTATACCAGATATGACATCACCGAGCGTGTCGATTAACACCGTGCCACCCGGCAGACAGAAACCGTCTTTGAAAGTCTTCGCGAATTCCTTTCCTGCGATTCGTTTGCCACGCAGTACGCCGGGCAAATCGGCAATCAGCAATTCCATGATATTGGTGCCGGGATAGCGCTTCAGGAACCGCCGAAGCTCGGCGTCGGGTTTGCTGATTCGTTTGCCAGCCATGTTGTCTTTCCATTGAAAACTGGCGCTCATTAAGCATCAAAACAAGGGCCCGTACCAGCGGGTCTGGATTACGCATAAAGTCACTCGCGGCCTTGATCGATCCTTGTTCGCACAAATTGCGTTGCTGGCGTTTCGTCACGCACGCAGCCATAATATGAAACAGAATCCATAATATGAACAATCGCAATGAATCCGACCCGACCACCACAAGGCGCACAGGCAGCGCTACGCGCCGTGCGCCTTCTGAAGTTGTTCACGATCGAGCGCTCAGAGATGTCTCTCGCCGACCTGTCCAGAGCGTCCGGCCTTAACAAGACAACCACCCACCGATTGTTGCGCGCATTGCAAAGCGAGGCGTTGATCGACAGGAATCCGGCCACCAGTGCCTACAGCCTTGGGGCCGGATTGATGGCGTTGGGTGTACAGGCACTTGCCAGCAGCGATCTGCGTCGACGAGTTCGACCGGTGCTGCGCTCGCTTGCCGGCGAAACGGGCGAGACGGCAACACTGGAGGTGCCCTTTGAGGACAGCATGCTCATTCTCGATGAGGTCGCCGGCAAGCATGTGCTGGGGTCTGCAGGCAACATCGGAACGCGTTATCCCATTCACGCCACGTCCACTGGATTGGTCTGGCTTGCGTTCGATGACAGTGGCATCGACAGGCTCGCAGAAACACTCAAGCCGCTGACTGACAATACTCTGGTCAAACGCGACGCCATTGAACCGCAACTCGCAGAGATCCGGCGGCGCGGTTATGCCGTCACGATTGATGAACTCGAAGAAGGTTTCACCGCCGTTGCAACCATTATCCGCGGCGTGCTCGGTGATGTTCAGGGCGCGTTGTCTATCGGTGGCCCGACGCAGAGGCTGAACGCGGCACGACGCGCAGAGCTTGGCAATTCGCTGTGCCGGGCGGCGCGGCGATTAAATCCTGAGTTTTGAGCAACATTCGTGCAATTTTCGTGCGTGTTAACATGCGTGCGACGCGAATTCCTGAGAGCAGGGCATACCATCAATAAAAAATACCTGTTTAGCCTGCTGCTGATTTGCATTGCGCCCGTTTCGCACGCTTTGGAAATCTCGACGGCGAAAGTTGCGCTGCAAGATATCGTCACGGAAATTAGCGTTGCTGGTGTAACGCCAGCCAGCGAGGTCAGATTGTCTGTCGCCGGAGTAAGTTATTCTGCTGTTGCGGATGATTTCGGCAACGCCAGTTTTCCTGAAGTCATCGTTGCGGATAGCGGCACAGCAGAAATTCTGGTGAACGATGCGGCGGGTGGCAGCGCAAGCGCATCACTTCGTGTATTGCCCGGCTGGATTTCGATAACACCACCGTTGCTGGCCATTCTCATCGCTTTGCTTTTGCGAAACGTGATTCCCGCATTGCTTGTCGGGGTCTGGTTCGGCGCCACTGCTTTACGTTCGTTCTCGGGGCCGGGTGTGTTTGGTGGCTTGCTGGATGGTTTCGAAATCTACGTCGTGGGTGCACTGGCAGACCGGGATCATGCAGCGATTATCCTGTTCTCGCTGATGATCGGTGGCATGGTCGGCATCATTACCCGTAACGGTGGCATGGCCAGAATTGTGCAGCTGATGGTCAGCAGGGCTAAGACTGCTGTGAGTGGTCAGGTCGCCGTGTGGGGCATGGGGCTGATGATTTTCTTCGACGACTACAGTAATACGCTGGTTGTCGGCAACACGGCTCGACCGTTGACGGATCACCTGAAGATATCGCGCGAAAAACTGGCGTACATTGTTGACTCCACGGCCGCACCGGTGGTTTGTCTGGCGCTTATCACGACCTGGATCGGCTACGAGGTCGGGCTGATCGACGAATCTATCCGGTCGATAGAAGGAATTACAGAACCCGCCTACACCATTTTCCTGCAATCTATTCCATACAGTTTTTATCCTATTCTTGCCGTCATATTTGTCCTGAGTGTGGCCGCGAGCGGTCGGGACTTCGGGCCCATGTACACAGCTGAGGTCAGGGCCAGAAACGGGCAAGTCAGTTCTTCGACTGCAGACGAAATGCCAGCCATGAATTCGGATACGCTGGAGCCCAAAGACGACATTCCCCTGCGTGCAGTGAACGCCTTTGTGCCGCTGTTGGTGCTGATCATTTCGTTGATGGCAGGCCTTTATCTCACTGGCGAGGGTGTGAAACGCTCACCGATATCATAGGTTCTGCAGACGCCTACAAGGCTATGCTGTGGGCATCCTTGCTGGGTGCAATGACGGCAGCGATACTGACCATTAGCCAGGGCATTCTTTCCAGCCATGAAACGGTAGACGCATGGTTTGGTGGCGTGAAGGCCATGATGTTCGCCATGATCGTGCTTGTGCTGGCATGGGCACTGGCTGCAGTTACGGCTGACCTGAACACGGCAAACTACCTGGTATCGAAACTTGCCGATTCGTTGTCACCGGAACTGGTCCCGGCTGCAGTCTTTGTTTTGTCAGCCATCACCGCGTTTACGACCGGCACCAGCTGGGGCACGATGGGCATCCTGATGCCGCTGATCATTCCCCTGACCTGGGCAGTCCTGGGCGCGAACGGCATGGCCGATCCCGAGCACATGCATATTCTCTATTCCGCGATTGCCTGCAATCTTGCCGGCGCAGTCTGGGGCGATCATTGCTCCCCCATTTCGGATACGACTGTGCTGTCATCAATGGCCTCAGGATGCGATCATATTGAACACGTGCGAACACAAATGCCCTACGCAATGATGGTTGGCACGGTCGCGATTGCAGTTGGCACTATTCCAGGTGGTTACGGGTTCCCGCCATTGCTATCGATCATAATTGGTGCGGCACTGTTGTTCGCCGTGCTAAGGTATTTTGGCAAAATTTCAGACAATGCAGTTTCAATTTCACACTAACGAGGTAACAGTAATGCGTTTAACAGCAGTAGTTTTGTCCGTTTTTTTCAGCGTGTGTGCATTTGCACAAGAGAGCAGCGTCGAAGACAAGATCAAGGAAGCGATGTCTGCCGACATTCGCACGGAAGCAGAAGTTGCTCGTGATCGCAACAGGCAGCCCGTGGAAACACTCGAATTTTTCGGGCTCGAAGATGATATGCGTGTGCTTGAGTTGGTACCCGGTGGTGGCTGGTATACGAAATTGCTAGCGCCGGTGCTAAGAGAAAACGGTGAGCTGTATGTATCAATTGGTACGGGCAGAGTGAGTGACAACCTCATACCTCAGTCGGGCTTCGACCATATCGTCATATCAGACATGCTGGGGGAAGATTTAGCTGACGACGCACCAGCCTACACGTCATCGTTCAGTTTTGACGTGAACAATGTTGATCTGGCTCTCACATTTCGCAACATGCACAATTTTGATGAAGCTGCGAGAATGAATATCAACGCCGCCGTTTTTGCAGCACTCAAGTCAGGTGGACTTTATGGTGTGGTCGATCATACGCGCCGGCACATGGAAGCGGACACGCCGGAGAACGGTCGTCGGGCGGATGTTGTGCAAATTATTAAAGAAGTGCAGCTTGCGGGATTCGACCTGGTGGACTACAGCACGCTTCACTACCGGGCTGATGATGAATTGCGTTACGAAGTTGGACGCCGAACAGTCACGGGTAATACGGACCGGTTCACTCTGCTGTTCAGGAAACCCTAGCAGCCTGCCAGACAACAAGGCGCGGGTTTTGGGTCGGAGATGAATAGTAAACCATTGATCGGTGTGCCGGCGGATCGAAAGATGGTGGATCCGCACTACTATCATCTGGCGGGTGAAAAGTATCTTACGGCAGTGCGGGATGGCGCGGGCGCACTGCCGTTTGTCATTCCCGCATTGGGAGATAGTCTTGATGCTGACCTGATACTGTCGCGGGTAGACGGTCTGATGTTGACGGGCAGCGCATCTAATATCGAGCCACATCACTATGGTGGTGAGCCCAGCCAGCCCGGTACCCTGCACGATCCGCGTCGTGACGAAACCACCTTACGTTTGATCGAGCGTGCACTGGAGATTGGCGTACCTTTGTTCGCGATCTGCCGGGGATTTCAGGAACTGAATGTCGTGCTCGGCGGCAGCCTGCACCAGCTGATACATGAACAGCCCGGATATCACGTGCACAAAGAAAACCCGGATGATCCGCTGGATGTGCAATATGCGCCGTCCCACGATGTGCACCTCGTGGAGGGTGGTTTTTTGCACGCTCTGGCGGGCAAGAATACGGTGGCTGTCAATTCCGTACACTCCCAGGGAGCTGCCAGACTGGCGACCGGAGTGACAGTGGAGGCGGTCGCGGATGACGGTCTTGTAGAAGGATTTCGGGTGGACGGCGCAAAAGGTTTTGCACTGGCAGTGCAATGGCACCCGGAATGGAAAGTGGCTGAAGACGAATTTTCGATGCAGATTTTTAAATCGTTTGGCGATGCGTGCCGCGAGTATGCGTGCAATAAAAAGGTGTAATGTGAGTGAAGAAGATCAGATTCAAACCTGGCTGAAAGAACATGCCATAGAAGATGTCGAGGCTTTTGTGCCCGATATGGCAGGCGTTGCACGCGGCAAAGTGGTGTCCGCAGACGGTTTTGGCTCGGGAGAGCTGAAACTGCCAGAAGGCATCTTTGCGCAGACGATTTCCGGCGACTACGTTATTAATAAAGAAAACGTCGAAGATCGGGATATGCTGTTGAGTCCCGATCCGGCAACGTTACGACCGGTCCCCTGGGCGTCAGATCCGACAGCTTCCGTTTTTCTTGACTGCTATCGCAAAGACGGTGGGGTAGTAGATACCTCGCCACGCCAGGTGCTGAAGAATGTGTTGGCGCTGTATTCGGCGAAAGGCTGGAACCCGGTCGTCGCGCCGGAAGTTGAGTTTTACCTGATCAATCCTCATTCGGATGCGAACGAGGAGGTCGAGCCGCCGAAAGGCCGGCTTGGCTGGACAGAAACATCGAGACAGCCCTACAGCATCGATACGATGAACGACTTTGACCCGTTCATCAATGACGTTTACGCCTATTGCGAAGCACAGAAAATCCAGATCGACACGCTATCCCAGGAAATGGGACCAGCACAATTCGAGCTGAATTTCCTGCATGGCAATGCGGTTGACCTTGCGGACCAGGTGCTGCTGTTCAAGCGCACCGTTCGCGAAGCAGCTATAGCGCATGAGATGCATGCCACTTTCCTGGCAAGGCCAATTTCGGAAGAGGCCGGCAGCGCGTTGCACATTCATCAGAGCATCGTTGATGCCGATGGCAAAAACATCTTTTCAAATGAAGACGGTAGCTCGACTGATCTCTTCACTTCCTACATTGGTGGTTTGCAAAAATATATGCCGGAGGCGTTGCTGATTTTCGC
>QIHS01000035.1 GCA_003229095.1 Woeseia sp.
TTCGAGCGTGCAGATGGAATGCGTTGCTACGCGCCTGACGGCCGGGACTACATTGACTACGTGCTGGGCATGGGTCCGGCCATCTGGGGACACAGTCACGCTGAGTATCGCGAGGCGATTCATGGGCAGCTTGATCAACTATTCTCGTGCGGTTCCGCCGTTGCTCTCAGCACGCTTGAGATCGAACTGGCCGAGAAAATCGTAGCGCAAGTGCCGTGCGCAGAAAAGGTTCGATTCGGCATCTCAGGCTCGGAAGCCGTACAGGTTGCGATTCGGCTAGCCAGGGCTAGTACCGGAAAGCCCTACATTCTGAGATTCGAGGGGCACTATCATGGCTGGCTCGATCCTGTATTTTGCGGTGAGGCAGCCCCGGAAACCGACGATCTGCCTTTTCCGCAGGCGGCAGCCACGGATTCCGGCGGACTGCCGCAACACGTTTCCGCTGGCAATGGCGGGCGCGCTTGCGACGATTCGAATGCTGGAAAAAAACAACGGGCAGTACTACGATCGTGTAGATCATCGTCAAACGAAGTTGAAAGAAGGGCTCATGGAAATTGCGAAGAAATTCGATCAACCGATTCTTATCCAGGGACCACGAGGACTCATCTATGTGGGTCTCATCGACAAAGACGTTGCGTATACTCCTGCGGATCTTGCGAGTATCGATATGAATAAACAACTGCGTTTTCGATCGTTGCTACACGAACAGGGCGTCATCATCGGTGCGGGAAACCGCTGGGTTGTCATCATCGGTGCGGGAAACCGCTGGGTTGTGTCCGGAGAACTTTCGGACGACGATATTTCGGATACGCTCGAACGAACCGAGCGGGCCATGGCTCAGCTGAACTGACGGGAATCAGAAGTGCAAACAACAGCAGCCGTTCTACACAGTCCGGACGAACAGCTTTCGCTGGAGACTGTCTCGCTCGACGATCCCAGAAACGACGAAATCGTCGTACGAATTGAAGCCTGTGGCATTTGCCAGTTGGATATCGAGGCAAGAAAGATGCTGCCGACGCCTTCCGTGCTGGGTCACGAGGGAACCGGAATTGTCGAACAGGTTGGAGCGGACGTAAAAGACCTCGTGCCTGGCCAACGGGTCATCATCTCCTACGCCTGGTGTGGCCATTGTCCGCGATGCCGTGAGAACAAACCGTACATCTGTGATGAGAGCTGGCTGATTAATTTTTCCGGAACTCGCCCTGACGGCTCAACGACAATGTTTCTTAACGACAAACCGCTGTCTGCTGCATTCTTTCAGCAGTCATCTTTTGCGCAACACGTTATTACGTCCGAACGCAATGCCATCGCAGTTGACGGAGACGACCTGCCGCCGGGTCTGCTGGCGGCACTTCCCTGCGGGGTCCTGACAGGTGCCGGCACAGTCGTCAATACGCTCAATATCCGCTCGGGCAAGAGCCTCATCGTTTTTGGCGCGGGCACGGTGGGTCTTAGCGCCGTTATGGCTGGCCAGATTGCCGGTGCAAATCCGATTATCGCTGTCGATATCCATGAAAACCGGCTCAAACTGGCGGAAAGTCTGGGCGCGACACATTCCCTGAACGCGAGAAACACCGACATAGCAAAAAAAGTGAAAAAAATGTTCCCGACCGGGGTTCACTACGCCATCGAATCGTCGGCGCAGGCCAGTTCCTTTAACACGGCTATCGAATGCATCGAGAATGGCGGGCAGATTGCCATCACGGCGCTGCCTCATCCAATGGAGAATTTCGCCTTCAAACCTTTTGCGTTTTTTACCAAGGCGGCCAGCATACACGCTGTTTCTGTCGGCTCCGCAGTTGCCAGCGACTTCATTCCGCAGATGCTGCGTTGGCACCGCGATGGCCGTTTTCCGTTCGACCGGCTGGTAACGACCTATCCGTTCGAGGATATTAATCGCGCTTGCGCCGATATCATCTCGGGTAAGACAATAAAAGCAGTCCTTACCATGTAACCAACATTGGAGTCGCAGCAGGAAATGAATGAACAACACCGAATATCAGATACCACTAGCCAGTTTCTGGCTCAACCGCGCCCTATGCTGATCGATGGCAAATGGATCGAATCTGCGTCGGGCGAAACGATTGAGTCGCTGGATCCGGGTACTGGTCAGACCATTGCAACTGTCTCTCTCGGCGGCGCCGCTGAAGTCGACAGCGCCGTGGCAGCCGCAAGACGTGCACTGCAACGAAGAAACTGGCGAAATATGCCGAGCGCAGAGAGAACGCAGCTAATGTGGCAACTCGCGACGCTCATTGAACAGAACGGCGAAATGCTTTCCGAACTCGAAGTTCTCGATCAGGGCCTGCCTAAAACACTGGTCGACGCGTTCGTGATCCCTGGCGTTTGTGAAACGCTTCGTTATTACGCCGGATGGTGCACGAAAATTACCGGCGTGAGCAGTAACCTCTCCGCACCAGACGAACGCCAGCACCGCAGCATTGGTCCGGCCCACCTCGCCTACAGCCGCATGGAACCGGTCGGCGTGGTTGGTGCAATCATCCCTTGGAATTTCCCGTTAATCATGGCCATCGGAAAAATTGCGCCGGCGATCGCGGCAGGATGTACCGTGGTGCTCAAACCCGCGCAGGAAACCAATCTGTCTGCCCTTAAACTGGGTGAATTGATATTGGAGGCTGGTTTTCCGCCCGGCGTGGTTAATATCGTCACCGGTGCCGGCGAAGTTGGGGCCGCACTGGCCGGCCACCCGGATGTAGACAAGATCACGTTTACCGGATCGGCTTCGGTCGGCAGAAAAATTGTTCAGGCAGCAACCGGCAACCTTAAGAAGGTTGCACTGGAACTTGGCGGAAAGTCCCCGCTCATTGTCTTTGATGATGCCGACCTGGAGGCCGTCATACTTGGCGCTGCGCAAAGTATTTTTTTGAACTCAGGCCAGGTGTGTTTCGCTGGGACTCGTCTCTATGTCCATCAGTCTGTGTTCGAGGTAGTCGCTGAAGGCGTGGCGGAAGCGGCGCGAAATATTAAGCTTGGACACGGGCTGCAGGCTGATTCCGAAATGGGCCCGCTTATTTCAGCCCGGCAACAAAAATCTGTCTGCAACTACATTCAATCCGCAATTGATGAAGGCGCTGATGTGCGCGTTGGTGGCAATGCGACAGGTGATCCCGGTTTCTTTGTTGAACCCACTATAATTACGACATCGCGGCCCGATATTCTCGTGGTCCGGGAAGAAATATTCGGACCCGTACTGCCTGTGATCCCTTTCGACAACGAAGAGGAAGTCATTGCGCTGGCCAACAATTCAGATTACGGACTGGCCGCCAGCGTCTGGACGCGGGACCATTCAAGAGCGCATTCCTTCGCCGGTGCCCTGCAGGCTGGCACGGTCTGGATCAACTGCCATGGCCTGGTGGATGAGTCCATGCCGTTTGGCGGATTCAAACAGTCCGGATGGGGAACCGAAGGCGGTCGTTACGGTGTCGAAGAATACATCCAGAAAAAATCGGTTGTCGCCACGCTTTGATACTGAAACTGATCAGCTGACCATTAACTTGCGAATTGAGCTCTCAATCCGATCCCGAGATGGGATGTAAAGTTCTTCCAGGTTCGGCGCGGCAGGTACTGGTGTATGCGGAGCAGAG
This sequence comes from Woeseia sp., assembly GCA_003229095.1. Classification (GTDB taxonomy): domain Bacteria; phylum Pseudomonadota; class Gammaproteobacteria; order Steroidobacterales; family Woeseiaceae; genus SZUA-117. The sequence goes on from QIHS01000035.1 coordinate 3,606, forward strand.
AGCTTTTCGGGCGCAACCTTTAGCGCACCAATTGATTCAATTGCGACGTTGCTGATCACTTCGGAACACATTCCGCAAAGTGGATTCGCCTCGTCTACGACGAGCAAGCGCCCCGTGTGCTCAACACTCTCGATGATCATTTCCATGTCCAGAGGTGAAGTTGTTCTCGGGTCAATGACTTCAACAGAGATTTCCTGTCGCAGCTTGTCTGCAACATCATTGGCAAAGCCCACCATTCGGCCGAATGCAACCACGGTTACATCTTCGCCCGAACGCGTCACGTTCGCTTCACCGAAAGGAATTGAATAAGGCTCATCTGGTACTTCACCTTTCTCGTTATAAAGCACTTTGTGTTCGAGAAACATCACCGGATCATCGTCGCGAATGGCCTGAATAAGCAGACCTTTGGCATCATAGGGATTCGAGGGCAAGACCACCTTGAGGCCGGGCACATGACTGAAAATTGGCCACAACGCCTGCGCATGTTGTGCCGCCGACCCGTAACCTGCACCAACCGCACCGCGAACGACCATCGGTACACTGCAATTGCCGCCAAACATGTATCGAAACTTGGCAGCCTGATTATAGATTTGATCGAAACAGACGCCGAAGAAATCCATGAACATGAGTTCTGCTACGGGCCGCAGGCCAGTAAGCGCGGCGCCTGCTGCCGCACCGACTATCGCACTTTCCGAAATCGGCGTATCAATCACCCTGCTCGCACCAAACTGATCGTAGAGTCCTTTCAGGGCACCAAACATGCTGCCAGTCGATCCTATGCCACCCTCAATACCACCGTGACCTCCAGCGATATCCTCACCGATCAATATTACGTTGGAGTCCCGCTCCATCTCCTGACGTAATGCTTCGTTAATAGCTTCGCGAAAACTTTTTACAGGCATGGCTCTGGCTATCTCTCAGTAACTGGCGTAAACGTCGGTCAGCAATTCTGCCGGCGCAGGTTGCGGTGCCCGTAATGCCACGTCTACTGCATCGCTAATTTGTTGCGTTATCTTCGCATCGAGCGAGTCCAGCTCAGCAACTGATACATCGCCTGCGGCCGATACTTTGGACCTGAAAATAATCAACGGGTCAGCATCGCGGCGCAACTCCTCCAATTCGCTTTTGGCTCGATAAGCCTGTGGATCACCTTCATAGTGACCGTGCCACCGTTTCGCACAACATTCGAGTGTGGTTGGGCCACCACCAGCACGTGCCAGCGCCGCTGCCTCTGCCATCGCGGCAGAAACGGCGAAGAAGTCAGTGCCGTCGATCTTCTTCGCAGGCATGCCGAATGCAGCGGAACGTGAACAAATGTCCTTGCTTCCCACGTGGTAATCGACTCCGGTGTGTTCGCCGTATCCGTTGTTCTCGACCACGAAGATAACCGGCAGCTTCAAGACCACCGCAAGATTCATCGATTCGAACACCGTGCCCTGGTTGGCGGCGCCATCACCCATAAACGCCACGGACACATTCTGAGTGCCCAGCGTCTTGGCGGTTAGCGCGGCGCCGCAGGCCAGTGGCGCCGAACCACCGACGATGGCATTTGCCCCCAGCATCCCTTTCGATACGTCAGCGATGTGCATCGAACCGCCTTTACCCTTACAAATTCCGCCTTCCTTGCGAAACAGCTCGAGCGCCATGGGTCCAATCTCGCATCCTTTGGCAATACAATGTCCGTGACCCCGGTGAGTCGACGCCGTACTGTCAGCGTTCGACAGATGAACACAAATTCCGGCTGCAACGGCTTCCTGACCAATATATAAATGGGTCATGCCGGGGACCGTGCCGGCCGCATACTCCGCGGCGATTCGGGTCTCGAACTCGCGGATCGTTTTCATTATTTCGTAGCCGCGCAACGCTGTGTTTTTGTCAAGACTTGCACTCATGCCAGTAACTCCGCCGGCTTCTCCAGCAAACGTTTTGTCACTGCCAGATAGCGGGCCGCCAATGCGCCGTCGATGACCCGGTGATCGCAGCTCATTGTCAACGTAAGGATGTTCGCTTTTGCTGGCTGATCATCGACAATAACGGCGCATTTCCGGACAGCACCAACCGCAAGAATCGCCCCGTGGGGAGGATTAATAATGGCATCGAACTGCCGAACCCCGAACATACCCAGATTCGAAATGCAAAAAGTGCCTCCCAGGTACTCGTCAGGTTGCAGCGAACCGGATTTTGCTCGTTTAACGAGGTCTTGAACCTGCCATGCAATGTCTACCAGCGATTTACGCTGCGCAGCTCGCAGCACTGGCGTGATCAGACCACCGTCCAACGCCACCGCAATCGCAATGTCCGCATCCGAATGCTGCGATACGTTCTCACCGTCAAACTGAATATTGACCTCGGGCACCTCGATCAGAGCATGCGCACACGCTTTGACAATAAAATCGTTAATCGAAACTTTTTCTTTGCGCTGCTGATTCAATTTCCGGCGTGCTATCAACAGCGAATCCATGTTGACGTCGATAACAAGCCGATAGTGAGGAATGGTCTGTTTGGATCGTTGCAAGCGGCTGGCAATCTTGCGGCGCATTGACGATAACGGCGTCGTCTCGACAGAATCATCGACCAACACGGCCGCGGTGATTGCTGGACGCTTTGGCCGCCGGCGATTCTTTACAGACCCTGATTTTCCCAGGGCATGTTCCACGTCACGGCGCGATATTCGACTGTTTCGTCCGGTGCCCGATACGTTGTGCAGATTTAGACCTGCGTCGGCTGCCAGTGCCCTCGCCCGGGGTGTCGCATGGACAGTACTGTCGTCGTCTCCGGCACCATCTGCAACAAGATTTCTATCGGCTTCAATTGGCGGTACTGAATCACTATGTGCCAGCGACTCATGGGACGAATCTGCTGCACTCGCTTGTGCCGGTTCGACCTTGGCGGACTCGCGGCTGTTCGCCAGGAAGGCAGCAATCTGTTCATCGCTAATTGCCGCGTCAGCGATCAGCGCGAGCGTGCCCTGTACCTTCAGAACATCTCCCGCAACAGCGACAATTTGTCGTAACGTCCCGCTAAACGGCGCTTCCAAAGCGTTGACGGATTTCTCTGTTTCCAACTCGCAAATCTCATCGCCGGATTCGAAACTGTCACCCTCGCCGATCAACCAGTCAACAACCGTCACCTCCTCGACAGACAGGCCGAGACTCGGCACCACAAGAACCTTGATAAGATCATCCACCATGATGAATCCAACATTGACAAGTTTTATTGTATAATATTTCCAGGACTATTGTACTGACTGCACCAAGATTTAGCGCACACCTGCACTGTATAATTCGAGTTCTGGTTAAGCCTATATTGGCTAAGTAAGGGCTAAGCCGGAATTTCGACAACTCTGGAGAACTGTAAAGGCCTTGCATTATTATTGTATAAACATGCCTCTTCCATATTGCCTCCAGAAACTTTTGTTATTGTGCAACGGCAAACAATATGGCTTAAGTGCAAGGGTACAGATCCGGTCGGCGCCAATGGAGGATCAAGTCAGATTGAATTATCCAACGACTAAACTAAAGGCAAGCCGGACGCATGCTAAGAAAAACAAGCACCATTTTTGCCAATGTTGCTGAACGCTGGATGCCCGATCCGCTGACCGTCGCCATTTTTCTTACCGGCGTCTGTTGCGGTATACAGGGTATTTAATCGTGATTCTGGCATCAGGTACAGTCCGATCGTCACCGAGGCTGCCATGCAGCTTGGGGCGGATATCCCGAGAGTCGCCATGGCCGTTATTGTTGGTGAATCCTGGACCAATGCAATACAGCCGATTTACGCGCTGCCCGTCCTGGCAATCGCGGGGCTGCATATTCGCGACATCATGGGTTATTGTGTTATCGCACTGCTGACGCTCGCGCCTATTTATCTAATAGCATTAATCTTTTTTTAGCACAGGCTCTGTCGGCTGCTCCACGAATTGATCAGCGGTTCCCTGGTGTTGGTAGAAGTCATCTGCCAAAAAGAATGTTAACGTGGGGTGGCATCTGCGGATTCAGGAACTCGATTTAAGGTACAACGGAATGACGGCGACGAACAGGGCTTACGCAAAAATCAGAAATGCCATTTTTGGTGGCAAATTCCCACCGGGACATCAACTCAAGGAAGACGATTTGATCGTCTATTGTGATGTCAGCCGAACGCCGGTTCGCCAGGCACTTAAGATGCTCGCCGATGAAGGCCTGGTAACGGTCATGAGCAATCGGCGCTCCTATGTTGCCGACGTATCAGAGGCGCATAGTGAAGAGATCTACGATATTCTGACTTTGCTGGAAAGCTACAGTGCAGGTCTGGCCGCCAGCCGCATAAGCGCCGATGAACTCGACAATCTTCGTGCTATTGCCGCAGACATGGAGACAATCACGAAGACCAGGCCAAACGACGGAGAAGGATTCCTCGAGCTGAATTCCCGCTTTCACAAGACCATCCACAAAGCCGCCGGCAATGCTACTTTGTACAAAATCATACAGCGAATCGTCGATTTCCCGGCCACGCTGTATTTGAAAATCGGCATAACAACCGAAAACGAGGTAGCCATTAAAGAACATGCCTCAATTATCGACGCGCTCGCGGCCGGGGATCGGGATTACGCCGCGCTGACGATGAGAATGCATACTGAAACGACCCGCAGGGAGTTTCGGGAACTTTGGCAACAAGAGCCGCCTGAGTAAGCCGCCTCGCGAATCGTGCACGCAATACTGTTGTACAGAAAACGTTGTCAGCAGACACTTTTTGATCCGTTGCCCTGTTTCTCCTCCCCGGAGAAATATGTAACGCACTGTTTTTAATTATTTTATTTCCTATTCTCTCCTGAATCTCTGGTGTTCAGCGACATCAATTTGGCAGCGTGATGCTAAAATTATTGTACAAATTCGCAGCAACAACTACTATTCGCTGATGAAATTGATGACCTGCCTCAGATCCGTCTGCACGTTTACCTTATTAGTGGCTTTGTCGGGTTGCGGTGACCGAGACGACCCGGGACAGATAGCTAACCCTCAAACTGATGCGTCGAAAACCACCGCGAGTTCGACCCATCATCCCGTCAGGCCCAACATACTGCTGATACTTGCCGATGATCTCGGTTATTCCGACATCGGTGCGTTCGGCAGCGAGATCGCAACACCGAATCTCGATGAACTGGCCGATTCGGGAATGATGCTGACCAATTTCCAGGTTCATACGGTCTGCACACCCACTCGTGCAATGCTCCTGTCAGGCACCAACAATCACGTGGCCGGCATTGGCGCGATGGCGGGCGAGGCACGCGGCGATCAGATTGGTTCTCAAAACTATGCAGGTCACCTGAGCTATGGCGTCGTAACCGTCGCGGATTTATTGCGGGACGCCGGGTACCACACCTATATCTCGGGCAAGTGGGATATGGGTGGCCGCAACGATGATGCTTTGTTGCCGGGGAAGCGCGGCTTCGAAAGATCGTTTGTCCTTGTCGAAGGCAGTGCCGATCATTTTCGGGAATTCCCCGCGATTGCTGAACTCGATTCGATTCACTATCGCGAAAATGACCAGCCAGTCAACATACCGGAGGACTTCTACTCATCAACGTTTTACGCGAACAAGATGATGGAATTTCTTGATGCGGACCAGGATGATTCGAAACCGTTTTTTGCCTTCCTCTCGTTCACAGCGCCCCATTATCCGATTCAGGCACCTGACGAATACATCGACAGATATCGAAACGTCTATGAGGTCGGCTACGAAAAGATCAGGCAAGAAAGGATAAAGCGCATGCGGGAGATTGCGCTTATTGGCGACGATGTGGCAGTCGCGCCGCAGCATCCGGCCTGGCCGGTGTGGGAAGATTTGTCGCCAGTCATGAAGCAACTTGAAGTACGCCGAATGCAGGTATACGCGGGTATGGTCGAATCAATGGACTATGAAATCGGCAGAGTCCTGAACCATCTGCGGGACTCCGGCCGACTTGAAAATACCCTGATCGTATTCCTGTCTGACAACGGCCCTGATGGAGGTAACCCGTTGGACTGGGCACCATTCTACGTGGACTGGGCCGACGAGAACTTCGATATGAGCCTCGGCAACATGGGCCGCCCGAATTCCTATGTCTGGTACGGACCCGGCTGGGCACATGTCAGCAGCACGCCGTTTAATTTGTTTAAGGGATTCACGACATCAGGCGGGTTGATGTCACCAACGATAATCTCAATGCCGGGTCACATTGAAGCCAAGAGTCGGTCTGGTGCGTTCGCGACTATTCTCGACTTGCCGGCGACATTCCTCGATTTAGCTGGCATCGACCATACGGCACCGCAATACCAGGGGCGCGATATCCAGGAACAGGAAGGCGAATCACTCGCAGGTGTATTGTTCGATCGTGATGAATCTGTGCACGGCGAAGACTACGTCATGGTCTGGGAAATATTCGATCGCCGTGCTGTACAGAGGGGCGATTGGAAAATCGTCTGGATCAACGAGCCATGGGGCAAGGGCGTCGGCGAATGGTCTCTGTATAACATTGCTGATGACCCCGCAGAACAAGTTGATCTGGCAGATACGATGCCAGAGATAAGAGACGAGCTGATTGCCGACTGGGATGCTTATGTCGCAAAGAACGGCGTAATCGTGGTCGACGGTGGACTGGAATTCGGCTGGACGAATAGCAAATCTCATTACACCTGGTTGCCTAAATCCTTGCGTAATTGACGTATTGCGAACGTAGGGAAAACATCATGCGCGAAATATTGTTCGGAAGTCCTGACCGCAAAGTCGACATAAACAGCATGAAGCTGCTTGTTGCGACAATATTGATTCATACGATCGGACCACAAACAGTTCTTCTGTTGCCCGGGTTTGTACAGGGGATGGTCGAATACATCGGGTTTAGCGATCAACAGGCCGGCTATGTGGTTTCGGCCGAACTCTGGGGCATGACCGTTGCGACGATCGCCATGATGCTTCTGGTCTCACGCGTAAACTGGCGCCATATGATCGCGCTTTCGCTCGGCATCATGATTGTCGGCAATCTTTTGTCCGTATTCCTGATGGACTTCTCCGCGTTCCTGGTCGTCAGATTTTTTACCGGCCTCGGGGGTGGTGCTATTGTGGCTTTGACCTATGCGACTTTCGGACTGACAGCCAAGGCAGATCGAAATTTTGGCCTGGGTATTACGTTCGTCCTGGTTTACAGCGCGGCGGTCTATCCGTTCATGCCATGGATATACGCCAATGTCGGCATGGAGGGGATGCTGATTTTCTTCAGTTTGTTTGCCGTCGTTGGCTTGCCATTCGTACGACATATGCCGGCTTCGGGTGAAGAACATATCGAGGTTGACAAGCGAGCAGTGAATATCGACTGGAACCGAAAGGCTCTGGCACTGGCAGCTATATTTATTTATTTCGTCGCTAATTTTGTTGTCTGGACCTACATTTTCCGCATAGGTGTGGCAGCAGGTATAACAGAACAACAAGTTGCCAATGGGCTATCCTTATCGCAATTTCTGGGCATCGCCGGCGCCCTTACCGCCGCAATTGTCGGTGCAAGAATTGGGCGCGGCATTCCACTAACCTTAGGCATACTCGGCGGTACGATTCCGCTCGTATTCTTGTTCGATCTGAACAGCGCCCTTTTTTACGCCGTTATTGTCAGCGTTTACCAATTTGCCTGGAACATGACTCACCCGTATTTGCTCGCGGCCATGGCCAGCTTTGACCCGAGCGGCAAGATGGTCGTCTACGGTACTGCGATGCAGTTTATCGGTGTCAGCATCGGTCCAACGGTTGGCGCCATCGCGATCAACATAGACGGATACGAAAA
>QIHS01000137.1 GCA_003229095.1 Woeseia sp.
GATGGCAACTACGACGACTCGGTCAAACATTGCCGCAAAGCGGCACAACAGAACGATTGGATAGTCATTTCCGATACGGCGAATGGTGATACTGATAGAGACGTGGCTCGAACGGTGATGGCAGGCTACTCTGTTATGGTCGCCGAGATAGCCGAACAGCTTGCTGAAGATGTACCAACGCATGTTTTTGTACAGGGCGGTGTTGGCGGATTGGCTGCAACGATCTGTGCATACTTTCAACACGCCTATCAGCACGCTGCGCCTCGATTCGTGGTTGTCGAACCTGATCGTGCCGCCTGCCTTTATGCGAGCGCTCAGAAAGGATGTCGAATAGCAGTTGACATCACACAGGAGACTGTCATGGCCGGTGAATCGGCTGTCGCCGCCGGACTGGCAGCACTCATATGCGCCCGACAAAATACAGACCTGGCGAGGGTGTTGCATCTTGATCGCCAAAGCCGCGTCCTGCTCATCGGCACAGAAGGTGCGACAGATCCCGGTCTCTTCAAATCACTGACCGAACGATCTGTCACCTCTGTAAGCAATACGACGATACGAGAAAATGAAGGCGCCTCATGATCCGATCGACCCACAGCAAACGTAGCCACTTTGACACCAGCTGGATGTCTGAAAATGGTGATGCGGACAACATGTTTTTTTGAAATCGACCTAATTCATGACGCCAGAGTTGGATCAATTCAAAATTCGCGCAAGTGTTGACCTAAATTCTCCAATGGCGCGACGAGCCTCTTACGAACAGAATTTTCAAACGCGATTACGAGTATCTTTCGCCATCACGCGGCATATTGTTTCGACCCTTTGACGAGGGCGAAAAAGATGTGCTCCCGTCGATGATCGAAGAGCACTTCGAGCATAAGACTGGAAGATTCGAAAACAATACGATTTATCGTGATCGTAACGGCAATAGGTTTTCGCTAACCACGAGTGCGCCAGATGCCGAATAATCGGGCGGCTATGGTCGTTCGTGGCACTTTTATTCATACGCCGGTTTGCGGCGAAGTCGATATCATCGAAGACGCAGCTGTCGCTGTTGACGACGATGACAAATATCGTCTGTCGAAATACCAGGATCGAAGCTCTATAAATATTTACTTCACACCGCCAAAACCAACGGCGACCTGGTAGAACTGAAGAATTCGCGATATCTGCTGCCGGGTCTCGTTAAGTGTGGGGCTTCTATCGGCCATTCCGCCCAATCCTTAAGCCGGCATTCTCCGACGTTATGTAAAATCAGGACAAAATTGAAGCTTCTCACCTCACCAAATCTGGGTTCGCGAAACCAGCGGTGACGAGCGAAACAAAAAGCAGACCAGGCATTTGAGCGACATCCCTGTTTTCGCAGACTGTGATGCCTGTCTCAAATTTCGACATTTCAAAGAATACCCTTGCTTTTACTCTGTTTTTCGACGAACTTCATAGCGAGCCGCGTGAACCGAGCCCAAAATACCTTATAAGTAATATTGGGCCAAAGTGGGCATTCCTATGTTAAGAGCTGCTGTTGCCGTACTGGCCACCCTACTGCTCATTGCCGTTTTGTCGATATTGATCGTCGAATCGAGGGCAGTGAAGGAAGACTATTATATCGCCCATGCCGGACGCGTGCGTGCTATTGAGACCAGCAGGAACGACCTCAATACGATTGTTCATGACGCACGCATCGCGTTCCAAGATGGCCGAGCCTTATCGTCGTCGACCGACCTTGCCTTCCTGCAGCTTCGTGAAAACAATGTGCTGTTACAAGCGGTGGAAACACGTTCGCGAAAGAATGTCACAGTCGATGCACTGCTTCAGACATACGATGCCAACTTAGGCGGATTTATCAGCAATGGCGAAGCCTTTGCGGCGCAGCAGAATGCCTTCGCCGAGGCACTTCGCATTATGCAGGAAGAGTCTCCCCTGGCCGTCAAACAGTTGCGTCGATACAACTTGCGACTGCAGTCACAAAACACTTTCTCACTCGCTATCGACACTATTGAGTTCGCGACTGGCAATGGCGGCCAGAGCAGTGAGCAACTCGCGGTCCGTATTGAAGCACTGCGCAACGATTCGACAATCGATTCGCAGATGCCTGGCGCGGTTGACGCTTTCGTCGCCGCTGCCAGTGACGTCCTCGCACAGCGGACGTCGGCAGCCGAAACGCTGCAAGCAATCGACAGCGATCAAATCGACGATACACTATGGGCCCTCTATGGCCAGATACTCGCCGACAACCGCCGCACGGTAAGCCGCTCGGAGATGGCGCGCCTGCTGCTTTCTGTATGCACCGTTCTGTTGTTGTTTGGCGCCGGCTACGCGATGTTCAGGCTACAGAACAGCTACCGAGCTTTGAACCTAAGTAATCGGAACCTTGAAAGTGTCAACAATACACTCGAAGACCGCGTCGAGGACCGAACGCAAAAACTATCCCTCGCATACGACGACCTTAAAGAATCCCAAGTCCAGCTAGTACAGGCGGAAAAGATGTCTTCGCTTGGAGAATTGGTTGCCGGTATTAGTCACGAAATTAACACCCCGCTTTGGTACCTCATCAACAATTCTACGATCTTGCAAGAACGCATGGAGTTGGTCAGTGAATTCATAACGATCAGCGAAGTGATGATCAAAGGCGTGAAATCCGGGGCGGACGCCAAAAAAATTGTGAGCACCGGTCTTATCGATATGAACCGTATGCTGAAAGACGGGATGAGAGATGACATCGACGAGGCGCGGGACCTGATTAAGGATAGTATCGACGGTCTGGAAGAGTTGACGGAGCTTGCACAGGGCCTCAAGGACTTCAGTCGACTCGACCGTGCGCGTCACGGCGAATTCAATGTAAACGATGGGCTGGACAAAACTTTGCTGATTGCGAAGAACCGGCTGAAAAGCAAAGCCACGGTTCACAAATACTATGGCAACGTTCCGACAGTTCACTGTTCGCCATCGCAGATCAACCAGATCTTCTTGAATCTGCTCACGAACGCTGCCGATGCGATTGAAGACAGTGGCGACATTGTTATTCGCACTATGGAGGATGGTAACAATGTGCGAATCAGTATCGCGGACACAGGTTCTGGAATACCGCCAGAAATTTTGTCGAAGATTCGAGACCCGTTCTTTACAACTAAAGAGGTTGGAAAAGGAACCGGACTAGGTCTGTCGATCGTTGACCAGATTATACGGTCTCACGGCGGCGATTTGCTAATTGAGTCCGAGCCGGGCAAAGGAACCACCGTGACAATTGTATTGCCGGTTGTTGCCGAAACGCCAGTGAACGAAACGGACGATGGCAATACTGCTGCCATTGATCCAATAGTCGGCGAGAAACAACTGCTGCGGGAGTCGCGCGTTGACGATGGAAGTGACAATGATGTTTCCGACGTCGCATCTAATTGACATGCGACACCAGGCGAAGACGTGATATGACGGACAAGGCCCGCATACTATTCGTTGACGATGAGAAACGCGTTCTCAACTCGATGCGCGGTCTATTCCGTCGTGAATACGAACTGTATCTAACCTGTGAGGGCTCAGAGGCCCTAAGGATAGCAGCCGAGAATGAAATCGATGTAATCGTCGCGGACCAACGGATGCCGGGCATGACCGGCGTGGAAGTTTTGGCAAAGATGAAGGAAAAATCGCCCAGGACTATTCGAATCCTCCTCACCGGCTATGCCGACCCCAGCGCTGTTGAAGGAGCGATTAATATCGGCGAAGTTTTTCGCTTTCTTAGTAAGCCGTGCCCACCTAAGCTCTTGCGCGATACGCTCAGCCAGGCAATATCTGCGTCTCGCACGCAACCGGTCGATCCAAGCGTGCCGACTGCCGCTACGCCCGCGCCCAAATCTGCGAATGCGTTTGCAGCTACAGGTCGGCCAACACCGGCGCCACTGCAGGCAGTTGCAGCCAATCCGACACAGTCGTCAAGACCCGCGCCAACGTCTCCATTGCAACTGCCAGAAGCGCCACTTCGCGACAGTGAAGAAACTCAACCCGCTTTCCGTGCACTCGACGAATTTGCGATCCAGGCCGCTGAAGAACCACCCGAGTCTCGCCGGCAGACCGTAACCAATGTCGTCATGTCCGAGGATACTGTCGAAGAAACGCAAGAAAATCTTGCCATGACAGCCGCTACGCTCGGCATCAACGATGTCGGTGTCGTTGTTTTCACGATCGACTCAGAATTTGCTACCACTGCGATCCGGGCCGCGTCCTCAAATCGAAATATTGCTCTCGCTACTTCCCTTACCAAAGTTGCGCAAGCTATCTCGCAGCAATACATGGGAGTCCTCGTAACGGATTTCACTACCAACAAGTCGACGTTACAGAAGATAATTGGCGTACTGAAAAAACATATGCCGGAATTGGTAACCGTCGTGGCGAGCAGTGGTAGAGACACCACAGACATGATCAATCTCATCAACTATGGACAGATTTTTCGCTACATTTTGAAGCCCATCGAGCCCGAGCAGCTACGCAAAGAAATTCAGTCCGCAGCGATTCGTCATCTGTATCTTCTCAACAATCCCGATTCTGCCAAACGACACGACGTCCTCGACTCCCCGAATGGCGGAGAAACCTCCCAGTCGATAAACCAGTTCATCGGCGATGTTCGCGATCGTCGCTCTGGTCGCATTGATCCCGGCGATACGTTTGGCCAATGAACAAAGTTGCAGCCCGATGACAGAGTTGAAAGACAACAGTTCGCTGCCGCTGCTGCTGTCAATCACTGGCGCAGTCATTGTAGTTGCAGTGGGTGGGTGGTTTTTGCTGAATCAACAGTCTGTCGAGCCGAACACCAATGCAGAGCTACTGATCGATGTTCCGACAGCAAGCACCGATGCCGGCAACAAAGGCGTGCAATCTATCGACGATGGGGACGGACTTAATGTTGACACCGAACTGCGAAAAGCGCGCCTGGCTGCGGATGCTGAGATTCTAGTTCTCCCAACCACTCAGAGCGCGCTGTTCTATTATAGTCGCGTGCTGAGTATCGAACCTGAACACGCAATCGCGCACGCGGAGCTGGACGCGATTTTGACGAACGTTGCCCAACGTGTTTCACAACACCTCGCGGCTGAGGAGTACGACGAGGCCTACGAAATCGCCGTGCTAGTCGCGAGGCAGGAGCCCGAACATGCTCTCGTTCTTGAAGCTCAGACGATGCTGGATGCGCTAACCGAAGATCTGGTTCAACGATCTATCACCTCTGCACAGGATGGAAACTACGCACTAGCCGACGAACGTCTCGCGACAGCACTTGCTCTACCGGGTCGAAATCCGAGCTACTTCGACGCTATCCGTGATTCGATCGCCGAGATCCGCGCTGTTCACGAAGCCGCCGAGCGCGATCGGGCAGGACAAGCACAGCTTGCCGAAGATGATGCGCGCGCAGCGTGGGTCGAGCAGACTCGGGCTGCGATTGCAGCAGGCAACTTGATCGGTCCCGCAGGCACGAGTGCAAAGGACTTGCTTGCAGAACTGAACTCCTGGGTAATCGAGCGCACCCAGCTCACGAACGAGCTCCTGACGGCATTGCTAGACACTGCCGAGAATCGTATCAACAATCAACAACTTGACAATCAACAACTTGATTACGTGGATGACCTGCTGAACTCCGCGGCTGATTTTGGCGGTGACCCAGACAAAATCGGTGCCGTGCGCGCAACACTTGAAACTGTTTTGACGGAAGAACAATCAAATCGCATAGTGCCGGTGAATAAGCTCGTCAGTACAAAGACTGAGGCGCCACTCTATCCACCGCGCGCTGAGGAGCGCAATGTGTCCGGTTGGGTTGAAGTTTACTTTACAGTTATGCCGAATGGCAAAACCGCAGACATCGTGATCGCCAACTCGGATCCTGAAACGACGTTCGATCGTGCAGCGATGAAAGCGGTCGAGAAATGGGAATTCGAGCCTGTCGAATATCGTGGCCGGATCATCAGCCAACGAGCGATAACGCGGCTCGTTTTTCTTATTGAGTAAGAAATGCTTCACGATGCCCGCAGGCGCCTTAGGACGATCAACAGGCAAAGTGCAAATCAATGCGAACCAGGAGATCGAACCACCGTCGCCACTGTCTGAGCTCAGCAGAGGTGGCAACGCATTAACGGTAATCCGGCCCGTCGCATCGTTACCTGCCGACTGAATATCGGCCTGACCTGCCAATATCAACATCACGTAGGACAAACTGTCTTCACTCGTCCGGTAAGCTGTGGTGCACCATGCTACTTGATTGTGGCGGCAGCGAGGGGCCCGACAGGTCGTAGCCTCGACCAAAGTCGTATAATTACCCAATGGCCACGCCGCACTGCCAAATTGGAACCCAGCGTCCGGGCGACTTGCCGCCCAATCCATCCGCGACGCTGACTGCAGTCGTCTCTTTGTGTTTATCCAGTCCCACGTTCTTGCTAAACTTTCCCCGTGACCTGCCGTCTCAGGTGCGGCTCTGAGCCGATGGCCGACGTCCTCAGCTTAGTCCACGCTTCTTGAAAACGGACTGGTCACTTTATGGTGCCTGGTATCCAGATGAATTCAACGCATGTATTAAAACGGCATCCCACTTCTGCACAGGGCTGGGATGCCGAATCGCAATGAACACTACAGATGCAAAATAATCGGGCAGCTATGGTCATTCGAGGAACGCTTATTCATACGCCCGTTTTCGGCGAAGTCGACATTATCGAAGATGCGGCTGTCATCGTTGACAACAACGGCCAGATTCTGTCTGTAGAAAGGCCAGGGTCAACGTCCTATCAAGATATTCTCAACACGGCCAGGAGCAATGGTGACCTGACCGAATTGAGACAGTCGCAATTCTTGCTGCCCGGCCTGGTCGACCTCCATATTCATGCACCGCAATGGCCCCAGCTTGGCAAGGCGCTACATCTGCCGCTCTATGACTGGCTGCAGCAATACACGTTTCCAATGGAGGCAAAGTACGCGGACCTGGCGTATGCTCGGCAGAGCTACGAATCGCTGGTTGAAAACCTGCTGGCCAATGGCACAACGACAGCAACCTACTACGGCACGATTCACCTCGAGGCAACCTGCCTCCTGGCTGAAATTTGTATGGACAAGGGGCAACGCGCACTGGTGGGCAAGGTTGCGATGGACAACCCCGCTGAATGCCCGGACTTTTATCGGGATCAATCAACGACAGTTGCGCTCGACGACACGCGAGCCCTGATCGAATACATCCGCAATCTTGCCGGCAATGCGGCGGGTCGTGTGCTCCCTGCGGTAACACCCCGATTCATCCCGGGATGCAGCGACGAAATGTTGACTGGATTAGGGGATATTGCGAGCGAATACGACTGTCACGTTCAAACGCATTGCTCTGAAAGCGATTGGGAACACGACTATGTCATTGCACGACATGGTGTAAACGATACGCAAAGCCTCGATAATTTCAAACTGCTGACCAGCAAGACAGTGTTGGCGCATTCCAATCTCATCAATGATGAGGATATGGCAACTATCAAACAGCGGAAGAGTGGGATTGCACATTGCCCACTTTCCAACATATATTTTTCCAACGCGGTTTTTCCTGTTCGCAAAGCGTTAGACGCCGGTCTGAATATAGGCCTCGGCACGGATATCGCAGGCGGCCCGAGCCCCAGCATTCTGCATAATTGTCGTACAGCTGTGAATTCGTCTCGCATGCTGGAGGAAGGCGCTAATCCAGGCGTGCCTGCAAAGGACCGCGGTACGCCTGGCTCGAGAATCAATTGCCTGGAGGCATTCTGGATGGCCACTGTCGGTGGCGCTGAAACGCTTGGGCTCCAGGTTGGACAGTTTACGCCGGGTTACCATTTCGACGCGATCGTCATTGACACCGCTAGCGCGGATTCGAACCTGGATGTTCGGCGAGACCTCGATTCAGATCACGACGTGTTGCAGAAAATTGTCTACAACGCTGAACGTCAGAACATTACGAATGTCTGGGTACAGGGCCGACTGGTAAAGGGCTAGTCGTCTTCTTGCTGTCGGCGGCGACGCTCGTTATTGTAATCTCGTTGTAGCTCGGCTCTCGTCAAAATTGCTTTGGCCAACGCCGGGCTTTCGGCAGCCAGCTCAACCATGATTTGCTTTTGTTTTTCCCTGTGCTTGCGTAATTCGGCCTTGGGCAGTTTGTAGTTGAAACTGAAGCTGCCCTCACCAGTCCTTTGCCCTGCTCTTTCTTCTTCCCAGGCCTCCGATAGCAGCTCGTCTTCGAACCCTGGTTTGCAAACGCGCCGTTTGATATTAGTGCCAGCCCTGGTTTCACGGCGGCAATACACTTTATAAAGCGGGTCTTCGATCAATGTGTTCGCAATTTCAAACAACACTTTGTCGGCCCGCTCCATCTGTCGTCTGATAACAACCAGTGAGCGGGGCGCCACTACCGTGATTTCATCGATCGCTTCCTGCTTGTCCGCTTCATTGCCTGCCTCATCTTGCAACTGACCATCCTGTGCGATGGCCGAATGAGCAGACAAAAGAGAAAACAAATACAAGCAAACCAGCGATCCACGGATGCATGGCAGCAAGAAGAATTGTTTGAAGCTCATTTTGTTGCTCCCCGGAAGCATTTTTTGTCGTTGTACTGTTACGCTACTAGTGGCACGAGTCAACACAGTATATATCAGTCATTTGAGCAGATTCTGAGAATTGGACTCATTCCACTGCAGACTGTTCCGCACAGAGTCGAATAATATCAAGGATTTACCAGTGAATCGGGCTCAGTTCGAGCATATCGGATTTTTGTTGCGATCATGTCATAATTGCCAAAACGTCGGCAGGCAATCTGCCACCTCAAGGATCATTGATCCACCAACCCAAGAAATAACGGCCAAGTGTCCGACCACAACAGTTATGACGAAGTGGCTGGTTGCACTGACCGCGATAAGTATTTCACAGGAGATTTTCACGTTGATATTTACCAGACCATACATTGTTATTGCACTGGCTCTCGTCGCCGGATGCGCGACACCGGGCTCGATGCTGAACGAACAGGAGTCACCGCCGCAGGATGTCGCTGAAGTACCGGCGGAGGCAGCGCCGGAGACAGTGGTCGAAGAAAAACCGGTCCCCGATGCTTGCGAGATTCTGCTGGCTCGCCTGGATGAAACCCAGCCACTGCTAAATAGCCTGGATGAGTCTCTGGCCGGACAGGCTGACCGAATTGAGCGCGCGATTGAGCGCATTAACAGGCCGGTCGTAGTGCCGCAGGTTCAGGACTGCCCGACTGTCAGCGTCGACACATTGGGGACAAAAGAGATCGTGGGCGCCATTGAGTGGTTTTACATGGATCCACCCGGACGCCAATATCGCGCAAGGATCGACAGTGGCGCTGAAACTTCCTCTTTGAGTGCCAGCGACGTCGTCGAGTTTGAGCGGGATGGAGACGACTGGGTGCGATTTACTTTTCAGCATGACCAGACCGATGATCCGATTCACTTCGAGCTGCCCATCGCGCGCGCCGTTCTCATTCGGCAAGCATCGTCCGTGAATCTGGAACGGCGAGTCGTCATAGAACTCGATATCCGGCTGGGACAACGAATGCAGACTACGGAATTTACGCTGATTGACAGGAGCCACATGTCCTACCCAGTACTGCTGGGCCGCGCTTTCCTGATGGATCTGTATGTTGTCGATGTTTCCCGGTCGTACACGCACAAGAGATCCGAAGCCCGGTAACGCATGAAAGCAACCCCCCAAGCCCGCCGGTTTTCCCTTTTTGCAATTGTCGCTCTGCTTATGCTGGTCGGATTCGGGCAATCGTTTCATCGGCATGATGCATACGATGTGCCGTGGTTTCCGGGAACGGAAAAATCGATATGGTCCATAGAAGCGACCATCCAATTTTTCGCGCGTGGCGACTCAGTGTCGGTGAATCTCCGACGGCCGGGCGATCAGAATGGATTCGCAATTCTGGATGAAAGCGGCGCCTCGCAGGGGTATGGGCTGAGTTTTGCGAATCTCGACGGGCAGCCAACCGCGCAATGGTCGGTTCGTGAAGCCAGGGGTCGTCAGACACTTTATTATCGCGCGGAAGTTCTGCAACGTGAGGGTGGCGATTACCAAGAAATAGCGCCGCCGCAAGTGATATCTCAAAGCTGGGAAGAACCGTATGCGACAGCGGTTAAGGCAGTACTGGATGAGGCGTTTAGTCTGTCTGCCGATTCGTTCTCGCTGACACGGCAACTGATCAGTCAATTTCGCGACAACAATCGCGCGCAAAATGAGCAACTGCTCCTGGACGCCGTTGGTGAACCCAATCTCACGAATCTGCTGGCGAATATGCTGCAAAGCAGGGATATACCGGCTACCACAGTCTATGGCCTGCTGCTCGAGGACGGTCGCCGTCGACAGAGCCTGAAACCTTTACTGCGGGTCTGGTCCGAAGATCGAAGTGAAATATTTCCGTTGGACTTCAACGCGGCGGAGAGCAATCTGCCCTTGCTGTTGTGGCAACCTACGCGTGGGTTTGTCCTCGACGTGACCGGCGGGTCGGGCTCGGATTTGAGTTTCGCGATGATTCGATCCGGCATTACCAACTACGGCCAGGTGGCGAATGCGCTCAGCGAAGACAGCGACTGGCTGGGTTTCTCGATCCACGCACTGCCAATTGAAGAGCAGGCGGTGTTCAAAACGATACTGCTATTACCCATTGGCGCACTCGTTGTTTGCCTGCTTCGAATTCTGGTGGGTACGAACTTCCGGCACGTTCATGCCCGTATTGATCGCGCTGGCACTGATCGAAACCAGCCTCGTCACCGGGCTGGTCGGGTTTTTGCTGATAGTCGCGGTCGGCCTTATGATCAGAAGCTACCTTTCTCACCTGAACCTGCTGCTCGTCGCACGAATTTCGGCCGTCATTATCACCGTGATAGCGATTATCGCCGTATTCAGCGTGTTCAGTTATCGATTTGGCCTGACTGAGGGCTTGAAGATTACTTTTTTCCCTTTAATCATCT
>QIHS01000293.1 GCA_003229095.1 Woeseia sp.
ACATAGAGTTCGGCGGACACCATGGGTGTATTGTTTTCTTTCATTACGCCCGGTGCACTACGCACGATTTGTACCTGGTCGCCAGATATCCCGCTGGCCATTTCCCCGGTGGATCCGGCCCGCAACAACACTGCGATATCTTGAGAACCTGCGGTGACCATCGTTTTCTCGAAGCCGCTCGCCATCGACAAGACGCCCGCAAAAACGCCCACCACCGCGGCCACTCCAAATACCGCAACCAGAGAGGCGCCAAGTCGTTGTGGAATATTGCGTAGATTAAGCGCTGTTACTGCGATGATCTGCTGAAACCAGGACATGTTCAAAAAGCTCCTTCGAGGGTGTTAGGCACGAGACAGTGCGTCAACTATGGTAAGCCGCATTGCCCTGACCGCCGGAAAAATGCCGGCCAGGATACCGGCGAACAGGATGTAAAACAGACCCGTTGCAATGGCCTCCACGTCCAGATAAATACCGGGCAACTGTGCAGACCCTGCCAGCGTGAAATTCGCAACCAGCCAGGATGAACCCAGGCCAAGCAACCCACCAAACGCCATCACGAGAACTGACTCAGCAAGCACAATGCCAAGCACGCTCCGGTCTTCGAACCCAAGTGTTTTCAATACAGCCAGTTCCGGAATTCTTTCACGAACGGACTGCGCCATCGTGTTACCGGAAACAAGCAAGATGGTGAAGAATACGGCACCCACGATGAGCGAAATGATTAAGCTTATGTCGCCAAACTGTTGGACGAAAGACTTGACGAACGCGGCCTCGGTACTGGTTTTTGTCTCGCTAGCCGAATTCGTAAATTGGGCATCGATCGCATCGGCAACGCTGGCCGAGTTTTCGATATCATCAATCGTCAGGATATACATGCCGATCGAGCCATTGGCGAACGCCCTGCCCTCATCGAAATAATCGTACTGTATTAGCATCATCGCAGTCGAGCCACGGGGATCATCGGTATCCATGATGCCAGCCAATTCAAATTCCCATACCTGGCTACCACTCTTGTTGGTCCAGATCGATGAATAAATTGGAATCCGGTCGCCGATGGTCCACGCGAATCGATCGCTTAGCTCACGTCCGACAACGACGCTGTCGCGCGTGCTGAACCATTTATCGCGCTGGTCATCTGGCAAAAGGAGTTCCGGATAAACATCCAGGTAGCGCTGCGGGTCTACCGCAAATTGTGGAAATTGATTATTGGGTTCCTGGTAGTAACCACCAAACCAGCTTGCATGGGCAACCCGCTCAACACCCTCTACCGATTCGATCCTTGACAGGTATGCCGACGGCATTGAATTGATGATCGACACTTTATCCAGCACAACAAGGCGCTTCGCATTGGCGACATCGTCAACACCTGTGAAAGCCTGATTTAGCGCACTAAGAATCCCAAACAAAAAGAACGCGACGAATACAGACAGAACTGTGAGAATTGTCCTGACTTTCTTCCGCCAGATACTCTTCCAGATCAGGTAGAAGTACTTCACGCAGATTCTCTGGACGCCAGCGTGCCTTTGTCCATGTGCAGTGTGTATTGAGCGTACTGCGCGGCTTGCCCGTCGTGCGTCACCATCACTATGGTCTTATTGTGGTCTCGGTTAAGTGCCTGCAACAGTTTAAGAATTTCGTCAGCAGTTTCACGGTCAAGATCACCCGTCGGTTCGTCGCAAAGCAATAAATTGGGGTCGGAAACAATTGCTCGGGCAATCGCAACACGTTGTTCCTGCCCGCCGGAAAGTTCGCGCGGGTAATGATCGGCTCTGTCATCGAGTCCGACAATAGACAAAGCTGTTGCTGCACGTTTTTTTCTTTCCTTCGCACTCAGGTTAGTGAGCAGAAGTGGCAATTCCACGTTCTTTAGTGCGGTCAAAACAGGCAGAAGATTGTAGAACTGAAAGATAAACCCAATATTTACCGCACGCCACTTCGACAATGCGCTGGAGGACATATTGTGTAACTCGGCATCCCCGATCTTTACGCTTCCTGACGTGGGTTTATCGAGTCCACCCAGAAGATTCAACAGAGTGGTCTTTCCCGAACCAGACGGTCCCATCAGTGCGAGGAAATCACCGTTGGCAATGGTAAGGTCCAGTCGATGCAGCACCTCAACTCGTTCTTTGCCCTTGTGATAGATTCGGCTGATGTCTTTTAAGATGACCAGGTCGTTACTCATTGCATTGTCCTTAGTTTTTTGCACTCAGCCGTGAGTTACACTCCGTTCGACTGTCCTGATTATTCTGAAACTTCAATAGTCTGACCGGCAGATAGCGAGTCCTCGGCGGCGATAACAATTCTATCTCCCGCACCAAGACCGGTCATTATTTCCAGGCCCCTCGCAGATCGTTGCCCGACAGTAACGGCTCGTCGTTGCACATTGCCATCTCGAACGATCCACACGAAATTTCCGCTGTTGTCGGAATTCAGGGCCTCGCGGGCGATGTAGATGCTGGACGCAACAACGTCACTGCCAACCACTTCGCTGCCAAGGAAAGCGACCTTGACCCCCATATCACGTAACACTCGTGAATCTATCTCGCGAAAACCGATTCGAACACGCACGGTCGCCTTTTGCCGGTCAGCGGTTGGCACAATTGCAATGACTTCCGCGGGGATCGTCCAGCCGGGGTACGCGTCCAGAACTGCATCGACCGATTGGCCTGAACGAACTCGCTGAATGTAGGCCTCGTTAACATCAACCTCAATCTCAAGTGAGCCCATGTCGACAATTGTGCAAATTCCTGTCCTTGTAAAGCCTCCTCCCGATGAAATCGGCGAAATCATTTCACCAGGTTGTGCGTTTTTGGTCACCACAACACCCGCAAACGGGGCACGAATCACGGTGTTGTCCATTTGATCCTGAGAGACGTCGACGCTTCGCTCGGCAACCACGATGTTTTCACGACCCGACATCATTCTGGCACGCAACGTTTCCGCATTTGCGATCGCCGCGTCCAGTTCAGCCTTGCTGGCGAGTTGTCGTTGCGAGAGTTCCTGTGCTCGAACCAGGTCGAGTTCGGCTTGCGTTAACAATGCCTTAACTTCGTTCAATGCCGCCCGGCAAGCGCAAGTTGTGCTGCCTGGGTACTTGAATCCAATCGTGCGACTACCTGGCCTTCTTCAACACGCATGCCCTCTTCAATCAGAATTTCGAGGACTTTTCCAGCAATCTTTGAGCTGACGGTAGCCTGCCGGCGCGCAACCACGTAACCGGATGCATCCAGCACGCTTGCACCGCCGGTACTTGTGTCAGTCACCCGAACAGTCTGCACTTCGACCTCAATTGGCGCATTGAGCATTCCACGAACAAGAAAAACAATGAGCGTGGCAGCAATGATGACCCCGCCGATGATCCACGGCCAGCGGCGCGCTTCCGAGGGCGCGGCATTTCTGTCTATTTTGAGTTCCGCCAGCTGATCTATTCTGTCATTCACTTCATTGAGGTCCTGCGTCGGGCCTGCCAGTTTACTGCGGTGCGGTGGTCGGTGCTACCAGGCGAAATACGCCAGCTAGAATCGAAGCAATGCTGACCCCCATGTGAAGCCAGCCCCGAAAGCTTCGAACAACAGCAGATCGCCTCGTTTAATCCGCCCGTCTCTCACCGCGACATCAAGTGCCAATGGAATGGACGCGCTTGACGTATTGGCATGCTCGTCTACGGTCACGATGACCCGTTCCATCGGCAGACCCAATTTTTTCGCAGCGGCCGTTATGATGCGCAAGTTTGCCTGGTGTGGCACAAGCCAATCGATTTCTTCCTTGTCAATGTTGGCGTCGGCCAGTGTCTCGCGCGCGATCTTGCCCAAAGTGCCGACTGCTTTGCGGAAAACTTCATGACCTTTCATCTGGATATACGCCGCTTCGCGCTGAACGGTTGCATACCCGGATGAAATTCCCGCGGGCACGTGCAGCAGCTCCTCGAACTCGCCGTCGGAATGTATGTGCGTCGAGATGACGCCGGCTTCTTCGTCCGCCTGAAGAACGACCGCGCCAGCGCCATCGCCAAATAGCACGCAGGTCGCTCGATCAGTCCAGTCCAGAATTCTTGAATAGGTTTCGGACCCGATAATCAGCACATTTCTGGCGCCGTCGGTCTTGATAAATCGATTGGCGATGTCGAACGCGTAAATGAAGCCGGAGCATGCAGCCTGCACATCAAAAGCCGGGATGGTCTTGATCCCAAGCCGCCGTTGCACAATGCACGCTGTGCTGGGAAAAACTTTGTCAGGCGTCGTTGTCGCCAGGATGATCAGGTCGATATCGTTGCTCGTGATACCGGCAGCCTCGATTGCTCTCCTGGCTGCGACCACTGCCATGTCCGAAGTTGTCTCTCCGTCAGCCGCGATGTGTCGTCGTTTGATACCGGATCGTTCACGAATCCACTCGTCGGTGGTATCGACCATCGCTTCAAGATCTTTGTTGGTTACCACACGTTCCGGAAGATAACCACCAGTGCCTGCAATTCGCGCGTAAGTCATGTCAACGTCGTCCTGAAAATTACCGCTATGTTCACCGAATTGGGCTCATCGTTCCATGAACCTGGCCAGTTCGCGAATCGTCGGGTAGTCGAACAGATCGCTGATATCGACTTTCCCGGGATACCGTTCATCAATTGCAAGAACAATTTCGGTGAGTGTAAGCGAGCTTACGCCGACTTCGAAGAGGTTATCATCGGGTCCGATTCTGTGTTCTTTGGAAAAATCACTGCAGATCAACTCAATTTCACGGACAAGCTTGTCATCGTCAAGATCGACTTCACTACCGTTCTCCCCTGCCATCGAAGTGATGTAATCGGCAAAGTCCCCATTGCAATAGTCCCGCGCCAGGTGCGCTCTTTGTATTTTCCCACTGGTCGTTTTCGGAATGCGCTGGACCGGGATGACATGATCAACCTGCAGCCCCATTTGTTTCCCGATGATATCGGTGACTTCAATCGCCGTCTGTCGAAACGAGTCGGCGTCACTCCGAAACAAAACAAACACCAGCAGCTCCTCGGTATGGCTACCTGACGAGCTCACACCGCATGCAACCACCTTGCCGAGTTCAAGGCCCTCAATTCGCGCGACAACGTCTTCTATATCGTGCGGGTAGTAGTTCTGCCCATTGACGATAATGATGTCCTTGGATCGTCCCGTGATCACCAGCTCGCCATCGACAATGACACCGCAATCGCCGCTTCTCAACCATTCATCGTCGCTAAAGAGGGCTGCCTCACCCTCAATGTCGTTGTACAGGCCCGCAGCCACACTGGCACCGTCAATCTGTATGTTGCCAACCATACCGTCTTCCAGGAGCTGATCGTTGTCGTCAGTGACGCGTATGCGACAGTCCCTGACTGCCCGCCCTACTTTGACGAAACTGACCGCGTCCTGGTCATCGGCCTCTTTTTCAACGAATGGCTCCCCTATTTTCAGGGCATGCCGGTCGACGATGATTCTTGAATAGTCCTGTCCCGGTTCGGAAAACGTCACCGCGACCGTCGCTTCGGCCAGACCATATACCGGGCACATGACATTGCGTTTGAGTCCAAATTGCGCAAGTGCATTCAGGAATGATTCGCAGAGTTCCCAGGAAATGGGTTCTGCACCGTTCAGAATGAGTTTGACGGACGACAGATCGATACCCTCCAGTCCTTTGCGCTCAAACAACTTCAGGAAATGTTTGTAACCGAAATTGGGCGAACACAGTTGCGTCGCATTAAGTTCACTGGCCTTTTCCATCCACAACAACGGTCGCCTGACAAAAACGCCGGTGTCCATTACCGCATGATTCATGCCTGCAGCCAACACGCTCAGGTGATATCCGATGAGCCCCATATCGTGCGTCAACGGCATCCAGCTGAGGCTTTGGTCGTCGGCCTGCCAATGACCTGCCTCTACAATGGCTCGTATGTTCGCAGTCAGGTTTCGATGTGTCAGACAGACACCTTTCGGATCGCTTGTTGAACCGGATGAATACTGGATGAAAGCGGTCTTGTCCGGATCTGCCAGCACCACGTTGCCAGTAAGACCTGTGCTGACCTTGTTCATGGAAATCGTGCGGTCTTCGAGCCTGGTGCGGATTTCCGTCAGCTCATTGGCGTCAGCGAATTCCAGCAGTCGCTCGACAAGTTCAGTTTCAGAAAAAAGCGTACCGCGTTCGAGTTGTCGAAGAATTCTGAATAACTTGAAACGATGCTCTTCGCTGATGCCGACAGCAACCGGCACCGGAACAATTCCGCCTAGAATTGCAGCCCAGAATGCGATTACAAACTCTTTGTTTGACCGTGTGAAAATGACCAGTTCATCACCGGCCTGCATGCCATGTTCCTGCAACGCCCCCAGCAAGGTAACTGCCCTGTCCCACAGTGCCGCAAACGTCAGAACAGATTCGTCCTTGTCGCCATCGATAAATCGAATCTCGCGTTGTTGGTCGCGCGCATCCTGGAGGATGTGCGTCATGCTGTCATAAAGTTTCATTCAGGATTTGTCGCGCAATTCGGGTCGCAGGACGATGCTGTCCTGCACTCGTAGGTTGATGCCGAGTTCCATTTCGGGATTCTGCTTGCTGACCAGTGTCATACGAAACTTACGCACGAGCAAGCCAAGATGAACTTTCATTTCCAGGAAAGAAAAATACTCTCCGAGACAACGTCTGGGACCGAGGGAAAAAGGAAAATAAGGGCGATCACCCTTTTTGTAGACGCTATCCGCCCCAAAGCGGGCCGGTTCGAAGCGCTCCGGGTCCGGCCAATATTCTTCGCTGCGATGCAGCACATAGGGCGACAGGTAAATGTCTGTCCCGCTTTCGACGTCAAAGTTTGCAAAAGTATCGTCTGCGGTCGCACGGCGAGTGAAAAGCCAAACGGGCGGGTAAAGCCTGAGCGTCTCCTCCAGCAATTGTTGCGTATAGGTCATATCGGTGATGGCTTGCTGTTCGATCTCCTCCCCATCGGGCGACAACCTCAATGCTTCATCCAGCAGGCAGGCCTCTGCCTGCGAATTCAGGGCAAGCATTAACCAGGCCCAGTTAAGCGTGCCCGCCGAGGTCTCATATCCTGCCACAATAAGCGTGATCAATTCGTCGAGCAATTCCTTGTCGCTAAAATACTCACCGTTCTTGTCTTTGGCGGCCAGGTAAATTGAGAGAAAATCGAATTCATCCTGCTCTTGCTTTGCCCTGCGCGCCTGAATGACACTGAGGATCAGATTTCGAGATTCCCGAACCTGCATGACCACGCGCAGGTCTCTCGCCGAATCTTTACTCAGGAAAGCGAATGGATTTTCGCCACTTGCGAGAATTGCACTTTCGTAGTCGGGACCAAAGATGCAGCGCAGAATCAGCTCCAGTGCAAAATCACTCATTTCCTGGGTGATGTCCAGCGTGCCACCCGCGATAGCGACCTTCTCCCAGCGACTCGCCCTGATTTCTGTGCACTCAACCATCAACGCAATGAGCCGATGCACGTTCTGTCGACTGAATGCAGGCTGGATCATTCGGCGTGAGCGTCGCCAGACCGCGCCGTCACTGACAATCAAACCGTTGCCAAGCAGCATCTTGACGCGCTCGAATCCCGGGCCCTTTTTGTAGCCCGTGTGATGCTTCACCAGCAATTGCCGAACGGTATCAGCGTCATTGACAAAATACGCCAGTCTGCCATTCATCTGCGGGATGGACACGACGCTGCCGTGAGTCCTGCGGAGATCCTCGAAAATACCCAGTGTCTCCACGTCAATGCCGAGCGCCATCTGCTCCACCGGACCGGGCGGCAAGCGCTTGCTGCTGTTTGATAAAGTCATGATTATTGCGCTGATTTCCGGCCACAGGTCGATTCGGCAGGCGCAATGTTACATTGACCGGCCACTGACCGATACTGCAAACTCGCTCGCCAACAGTGCTCTTATCGCGCCTTTGCGATGGTTAAATGACGACCAGGCTTCCTGATTCATCCCGGGTTCACCTGGCCACCCGCAAACTGCGTAAATGGATGCACGAACCGTACAGCCTTTAGTGAGTACCACGATGCCTGACCAACAGGAACGCCCGGATTATTCCGACGTTGAAGCCCGTCGCAGGACACGATCCGGACGTACGATGACGATCGGTCGACGGCTGTACTATTTCGCCGGTTTGCCGCTGCTGCGCGCGCTGTTTTTTGTGTTTTCTTCGACCTATCGTGTGCAGAAGGTCATCGGTCAGGACATAGCCAGCAGAATCGTTGCGGACACAGATGGTGTCTACGCCCCGTGTTACTGGCACCAGCATCACGTGCTTTGCTCTAATTTGCTTAAGGGCTGGATTTCGCGAGGCTTCAAAGCCTGTTTCCTTATTTCGTCCTCCGTCGATGGTGAAGTCCCGGAGAGAATAGCGCGCGCCTGGGGCGCAGAGGTGATTCGTGGTTCGGCGAATCAGACGGGTGCACTGGCCCTGAGAGACATGCAACAGATGATGAAACAGGGGGTGTCGGTCGTCACCACTGCCGATGGACCGACCGGGCCGCAATACAAATTCAAGCCGGGCACGGTTCTGATGGCCCGCATTGGCGAGGCGCCATTGGTGCCCATTGCCTGCGCTGCCGATCGGGCCTGGTATCTGGACCGCTGGGACAAATTCATGATTCCGAAGCCGTTCGCCCGCGTTGTCTTAGCCATTGGTGAACCGATTCCAGTGACTCGCACTGCCTCGCCCGAGGAAATGGAGGCATGCCGACAATCGATGCAGGATGCCATCAACAAGCTGATGACTTCATCGCAGCAGGCGTTGGCTGGAAACGGCTTATCCTGATGATGGACGAATCGACATTCAAGTGGATGCCACGCATCGTAGCCGCCCTGCTCGGCGCTTTCTTCCTGCATGCAAGCTTGCTCGCACAAGCCGATGAATTATTGATACCTTATGAAGCCGAATACAAAATCAAGATCAGCGTACTTGGCGGCAGGTTGAAGACCAGACTCGACCGACTCGACGATGGTTTCAGGGCGGAATCATCGATAGAGGCAACCGGCATGTCACGGTTTCTGGCGCGCGGCTCAATTAAAGAAAGCTCGATCCTCGAAATTACGCCGCAAGGCCTGCGGCCGCAGCGCTTTGTGTCAATCGATACGTTGTCTAGAGGTGGTGAGACGGCGGATCTCGGTTTTGACTGGGACAAGGCACTCATCAGCGGGACAATCGATGGAGAAGAATTTACCGCACCACTTGAGGGGAACGTCCACGACCGAGTCTCGCTTCAATACGGACTGATGGTCGATCTTCTGCGCGGCATTGAGCGCAGTGAATACTCACTACAGGATGCGGCGCGGCTGAAGCGCTTGTCGATCACCAACATTGGCAGTAAGCCGGTAAGCGTGCCGTTTGGCCGTTTTGAAGCCGTCGGCATTCAGCACCGGGCAGGCAATTCGTTGCGGGTCACGACGCTGTGGTGTGTGGCTGAGTTAGGTTACCTGCCTGTCATCATTGAGCAACATCGCAAGGGCAAGCGCCAGATGCGTGCTGTGCTGACAGACTATTCGCGACTGTAGAGTTTGCTCAGGTTAGAACAATGGCCAGCTGCATGCCGAGTAACATTGCTGCCGTAATCGTACCACCCAGCATCAGGGCCGCACCCCAGCGAGCAACCATCGTTGGGTTCGCCATACCAGTGAAAACCGGCGCCACAGGCAAGAGCAGCGCGCATGCGACCGGAAGGTAAATGCGGGCGACTCTTGGGTATCGATAGATCCAGGTTTTGAATTCAGTCTGTTCAAGAATGCGTTCTGCAAGTGCGCCCTGCTCGCCAATTCGCTGTTCTGCCTGGTACTGCGCTTGTGCGGCTGTGACACCCTGACTCAGCGCTTCAAGTCGTAAATCCTCAAAGTGATCGGCCAGTTCAAGCGTGATTCGCTGTGCGTGCTTTGGCTTGACGCCGGATTCCAGCAATTCGGACTGCAACTTGCCGAAGACTTGTCTTTGCGAATTCAGTCTATGCACTGTCTGGCGCCTCGAGTGCTGCCGATATGCCTGATTGTATGCGCTGCCACTCATTCTGCAAACGTTCGAGTCGCTTGCCGCCCTTTGCATTCAGCGAATAATAGACTCGCGTTCGTCCAGCGACTTTCTTGCGTTTCGCTTTGAGCGCGCCCTTGCGTTCAAGCGAGTGCAATACCGGGTAAATGACCCCCTCGCCCAGCGTGATCGCCTCTCCGGTGACCAGCTTGACGGCCTTGACCAGTTCGTAGCCGTACATCTCGCGTTGCTCAAGCAATCTCAACAGTAAAAGTTCAGGAACGCCGCTCATGAAGGGAGGGTTTGTCTGCCCCATAACAATAGTCGCCTCGCTAGCAATGTGACTATGCACTATACCTCGAACTACTATGCATTTCAATCTATACTTATTGGTTCTAGGTATGTATCGTATACCTATTCGATCAAGGCATCACGGCGGTATCACGTCTCGGTAGAGACACAGGAACGAGGTTTGAAAAAATGATCAGATATCTTTCAGCAGGCCTGACTGGCGTATTTGTCACCGCCGCATTGATCTGGGTAATGCAGTTTCTTATTGCTATCAGTGAAGGCGCCGCAACTCCCCGACCACCGCCGACTCAGCTCATATTCGGCCGCACCGTTGAAGATTCGAACGTGCTGGTCGATCCGGTACTTCCACCACCGATTCCGGCACCCATCGATCCGCCGACATTTACCCCGCCAACGAACGTTGATCACAATGGTGCGGGCATTCCGACTACCTTCTCACCCCGGACACCAACCGAGACTGGCAATAAGAAAATGACTCTGGGTTACCTTGACAGCGGATTGATCAATATCATGCACGCAGAACCCGAATACCCGATCAAAGCCAGCCAGCGAGGGCTCGAGGGCCACGTCATTGTGCAATTCGATGTAACGATACTCGGGACGGTGGAAAATGTTGTTGTATTTGAATCGAGCAGTTCGATCTTTAACCGTGCAGCCGTTAAAGCGGCCTATCGTTCACGCTACAAACCCAAGACGGTTGATGGTATAGCGCAAAGATCGGAGCGCCTCAGGAAGCTATTCACATTCAAGATGGATTCTGAGCGTTAAGTTCATCGCAATGGTGTCACTTCGGTGACGCCCTGGAGGCGGAGTTAGTGATCCTTTTATCCCGCCGGGTAATCACTGGCTTCGCCTCCGGTTTTATGGCTCGACCACTCGATCAAAGAGCTGCACGATAGATTCCAAATCCTGCTTTTTGCTGCGAAAAATAATCGTACGTTCCATCACCTGGTCGTTTTGCAACAATCGAAACCGTTCAGTGAGCTTCATACCATTGCGGTCCAGCGTATCGACAACCAGTGTGTCACCCTCCCAACCCGTAACCCGTTGCGCTTCAATCTGACCCACGCTGATCATGCGATCTTCACCAAAGCGAAATTCCTCAACAATTGACCGATCAAAGCTGATGAACAATCCATGCTTCGTCTGAGTGACCTTCAGCCGCTCGCCCAGTTCGAGGAAAACGAATACGAGTCCGCCCTTGGCTCTGGAATCACGAGAACGACGACCTTGCGACGACGTTTGGCGATTGGATTTCTTGAACAGCTCGTCGTCTTCGACCCCGTCCGTTTTGTGAATTGCTGCCCGAATGCGCGACTGGCTGTTGCGCCCATCCGCCCGAATATTCCAATAGCCGCTCAGATCGACATCGCCTGGCACAATGCCGATTCTGGGTTCGAGAACTTCGGGTGTGACGCAAGCGCCTACCACCAGAGCAAGTGCTGCGAGTTTGCATGTTCTATACATCGTATTCTGACCTGTGTGACCGGGCATTTTCGCTCGACAAGACATTGGCTGCCATCTCGTTATAATCCTTATCGCCTAATTCAGAGCTTCAAGCAACCGTGAATTCAGACAATAGTCAAAATACCGTCTCATCCACCTGGAGCGGCGCCCTCATGCCTCCGGAATCTATCCCGGCAAAAGCGGACATTGTCATTATCGGCGGCGGCATTGTGGGAATCTCCACCGCATGGTTTCTTGCGCGCCAGGGCATCGATGTCGTTGTGTGCGAGAAAGGCTGTGTCGCTGGCGAGCAATCGGGCCGCAACTGGGGCTGGATCAGGCAACAGGGCCGAGATCCGCGCGAGTTGCCCATGATGATTGAAAGCATGCGCATCTTTGCCGAAATTGAGGCGGAAATCGGGGAAGACATTGGCTTTCGTCAGTGTGGATGTCTGTTTACGGCAAACAGCGACAAACAACTTCAGCGCTATCATGAATGGTTGAAAACGGCGCAGGAATTCGATCTCGACACACGCGTTATCGATTCAGCTGAGTTGCGCCGACTTGTGCCGGGCGCTGCGACAAAGTGGCACGGGGCAATGTATACGCCAAGCGATGGCTGCGCTGAGCCGCACAAAACCACACCAGCCATTGCTCGGGCGGCAGCGAGACAGGGCGCCACCATTCTGACCTCCTGCGCGGTTCGTGGAATTGAGTCAAGCGCAGGTCAGGTCTCCGCCGTCATTACAGAGCACGGACCCATCAAGACCAGTGTTGTGCTTTGCGCGGCCGGTGCGTGGACGTCAATGTTCTGTCGAGCGATGGACATTTCAGTCCCACAACTCAAGGTCCGCGGCACGGTTGCGAGAACAGCGCCTGCGGACAATATTTTGGACACCAAGCTGTTCGACGATCGACTGGGTATCCGTTTACGCGACGACGGAGGATATACCGTTGCTCACGGATCAATACTGGACCATGGCATCACGCCGGCAACATTTCGCAACGCGTTCAAATTCCTGCCCGCTCTGATGCAGGAATTTTCCACCCTGCGAGTGCGCTTCGGGAAAGAGTTTTTCGATGAACTTTCGATACCGAAACGCTGGTCTCTCGATGGACAATCTCCCTTTGAGAAAACTCGCATCCTCAATCCCGAACCCAGTAAGAGAGTTCTGAAAGGAATTCGCAAGAACCTCGATAGAATGTTCCCGCAAATGGCCGGCGTGAAAATTGTCGAAGCATGGGCTGGCATGGTGGAAACAAGTCCGGATGTGGTTCCAATGATTGGTGAGGTCGGGCCAATATCAGGGTTTCATATCGCCACTGGCTTAAGCGGCCATGGTTTTGGTATCGGTCCTGGTGCCGGAAAAGCACTCGCGGCAATGTTGACTGGCAACAACCAGACAATTGATTTGTCACCATTCCGGTTGAGCCGCTTCTTTGATGGCTCACCTATTCGACCTATGCCCACAATCTGACCCCAGGCTCCCGACGATGCGAATATGCGTGAAGAGAATGTTCCTGAAGCAGATATGAACCAGTTATCTACCGACAATCAGGATATTGTCGAGACGATGTTCTCCTCCGCGCCTTATTCCACCGCGACCGGCGCGTTCGAAGGTGCTTTGTACCAGGCCAGCGGCTATTACCGCTCAGAACAAAATTGCATCATGTTTACGCGTACGATGGATTTCTGCCGTGTTTGCCGTGCCGCAATCGAGGAAGTTATCGACGAGCACACCAAAGCACTGCACTGACTGCGCTGCTAATTGGCGGCCAGTTCGCTGGCGAGCGAGCGCGCAAACAGACCACGTCTCGATACCTTCACACGCTCGAGATTCAACCACGCGCCAAGTAGGCGCAGCTCCTTCGCAAGCTCGCTGACAGTCCCGGCAACATCGATGC
>QIHS01000327.1 GCA_003229095.1 Woeseia sp.
GTAATCATCACCGGTGCGGCCCGCGGACTCGGCCAGGAGTATGCGCGACAATTTGCGCGCAGAGGCGCAAGCGTTGTCGTCAGCGACCTGCGTGACTGCAAGGAAACGCTCGAAATTATCGAGGCGGAAGGTGCGGAAGGCCTCGCTGTAAAAGCCGACGTGACGAGTGCAAAAAGCACGAAAAAAATGGCAGAGGCTGCGAGCAATCGCTTTGGTGGCATCGATATCCTGATTAACAACGCGGCACTCTATGGCAGCCTTACATTCGCGCCCTTCGACAAACTGGATGAGGACGAATGGGATGCCACAATGAACGTTAATGTGAAGGGAATCTGGCAGTGCTGCAAAGCGGTACTTCCCGCGATGAAGGAGGGAAAAGGCGGAGCCATCGTGAACATCAGCTCGCTCGCTGCCACCTATGGCATGCCAAACGGGCTGCACTACACTGCGTCGAAAGCTGCGGTTATCGGTGCAACTCGCGGACTGGCCCGCGAACTCGGGCGCTACAATATTCGCGTTAATGCAGTTGCGCCGAACGTGGTCAATACTGAAGCGACTGGTGAGGTATTCGGCGACAACCGGGACAAGATTATTGATGTCACGTTATCCCAGCAAGCCATAAGAAAACCGCTGGAAACCGGCGATGTCGTCGGCGCAGTATTGTTTCTCAGCAGCGATCAAAGCAAGATGACGACGGGCCAAACTATCATGGTCGATGGCGGAACAGTATTTCTGTAGTCGAAATCAGAAACCAAAGGAATAACAAACAATGAAATTGGTGACGGCGATCATTAAGCCCTTTCGACTTGACGATGTCAGGAATGCCTTAAACGAGGTCGGTATCCAGGGCATGACAGTCAGTGAAGTGAAGGGATTCGGCCGGCAGCGTGGACATACAGAACTGTATCGTGGTGCCGAATATGTTGTGGACTTCTTGCCAAAGGCAAAAATCGAAGTCGCCATTTCCGATGATCGCCTTGACGATGTTGTCGAAGCTATCATCAACAGCGCCAAAACAGGCAAAGTCGGCGATGGGAAAATCTTCGTCAGCACCTTAGATCAGGTTTGGCGAATTCGCACCGGGGAAACAGACGACAGCGCGTTGTAACAACAGCGGGGTTGAATTCAGTCCGATCTCTACAACGGTCGCCAGACGAACCCTTCATCTTTCCGGCGATAGATACCCAGCGCCTTGCCGTAGACTTCGGCCTCTGCAACCAGTCCGAAATAGCGCCCGTCCAGGCTGCTGCCGCGATGATCGCCAATCGCAAGCAACATGCCATCCGGAATCAGCCTGCGTTCAATATTCGGGCCACCGCCATCGTTGAGGTTCAAGGTTGCGATGCGATCGCCGAAAGCTTCCGCCGTGCCGATGTCGATTGCAAAAGGCATACCATCGATTGACAGGTGACCGTTTCGCAACGTCACCTCATCGCCACCAATACCGACGATTCGCTTGATGAGCCGCGTGCCGTCTTTGGGCGAATCAAAAATGACGACATCGCCACGAGCAACCGGCGCACGGTCAAGCAGCTCTAAATCCGTAAATGGCAAACGCAGACCATAGGCCATCTTGCTGACCACTACACGATCACCGGCCAGTAATGTGTACTCCATTGAGCCGGAGGGAACGTAGTAGTGGTCCGCAAGCGATGATCGCAGCGCGAAAATGCCCAACACGAGCAGCAAAAGCGACGGCAACTCCGTCTTTAGCCAGTTTTTTTTCGAATTCGTGTCAGGCAACGACAAATCGCTTATTCGCCAATGCAAAAGGCATTGAGTTTGTTACCGTCGAGATCCCGGAAGTAGCCAGCATAGAAATTGTCCATTCTCTGCCCTGGTTCGCCTTCGCAGGTTCCGCCTAATTCGATTGCTTTGGCATAAAACGCGTCAACTTTTTCACGGGAATCAACATTGATCGCAACCATAACGCCGTTGCCAACGGTTGCCTCATTGCCATCGAATGCCTTGGTGATACAAACACCCGCCGAGCCCGGCGCGTTTGACCACGCGATGAAAGTGTCCATCTCCATAAAGCGACTGGCACCAAGCGTACCCAAAAGTGCATCGTAAAATTTTGCTGCCTCGTCAAGCTTGTTGGTGCCAAGTGTCACGTAGCCAATCATTTTCTTCTCCTCAGTTTTGGTTGTTTTTCGATATGAGCGCCAAATACTGCCAGTCCCCGGCGCGGGTCAATTTGACCGCAATTGCCCATGGCAATTCAATACATTTTTCAATTGTTGAAACACTGGTGCCGCGGCCCGAGGGATTGCTTAGCCCTGGCCCGCGGCGACTGCGGCCTTGATGACCATCCATTGCCGGAGTTTATCGGCAAAACACATGGCTGCGTAGGCGGGGCTCGTCGATGGCAGTGTCACGAAGTTAATTCCTTCCATTGAATGTCGGGCATCCGGCGAAAGCAGCTTGTCAAACAGTCTTTCCGCCGCCTGCCCGTTAAAGCACACCATCCGAATCGCCGGCTGGTCGGTCATAAGCGACTGAAAGTCGTTTGCGCACGCCGTGTTGCCGTCAATCGCCGAATCCATGCTGCCGGGTCGGACTGATGAAGCCAGGACATCCCATACGGCAATGCTATTTGCAATCAGAATCCGAACGCGATCCTCGTATAGCTTATCGGGGCCGGCGCCGCAAATCTCACTCATCACTCGCCAGAACGCGTTCTGCGGATTGCCATAGTACTCATTCGTTTGCAGGGACTTCTGGCTGGGCAGCGAGCCCAGAATCAGCACCCGGGCGTTGTTACCGAGAATGGGCGGAAACCCCTTTGTTACGCTGATTTTGCTCGGTTCACCCGGCATTTCGACGCTGCCGGTCACATTTTGCCCTGTAGCCACGCTTTCCGTTGAGCTTGCGGAAACTTTTCAATCGCATAACGCAGCATCGTTCTGGGCATACTTCGATAGTGTTTTTTCAAAAACCGGACTTCGGCTTTACGATCCCGATTGCCGACTTCTCTTAGCATCCAGCCAACGGCTTTGTGAATCAAATCATGTTCATCGTGCACCAGCAGCTCTGCGAGCGCGAGCGTATCGGAAAAGTCTTCGCCTCGAATGAAATGATAACTTGAAATGATCGCAACGCGACGCTCCCACAGGTCTTTGGATTTCGCCAGGCGATACAGGCGACGCCGACTGCGCGTCTCCAACCAGGGACCGACGATCAAATGTGCTGAACTGTCGACCAGGTCCCAGTTGTTGACGAAGCGAATGTTGCCGAGGTAATAGTCGAAAATATGCTGTTGTTGAGTTTCGTCGCCCCGTTTGAAACGATCAACAAGTGAAAGTACGCCAAACATTCTCTCTTCATGCCAGGGCGATTTGAGCATCGCCTTGATCGCGCGCATTGGCGCATCACGATGTCGTTTTACCTGCTGTCGTACGAGTGGAATGCGAATTCCCAAGAATCGGTCATTATCGCCGTACTCGCCCTTGCCCGTCTTGAAAAATCGTTGCGAGTGTTCGGCGATTGCATCGTTTGCGAGCGCTTCGAACTCGTTCCTGATTGCAGTGGCCGTCGTTGCCAATTTCAGCTCGCTGCGGCCAATTGCTCTTCGTTGCCTTCGCTTGCGTAGAGATAGGCGGGTAGCGCACAGGAGAGACCGATGGTGACAGTCAGAATGATGAACAATAGCGGTCCGGGTCCTTTGCCGAGACTGTGACGGTGAAACATCGCTATCCAGAATACGAGCGATGTAATCAACAAGTCAGACGTAAACCCGCTGGCGGGGGGATTGGCAAATAGTGCGGACAGGAAGCTACCAATTCCGAATCCGACGGTGATGAACTGTTGGATAAAAAAGTAGTACGGCACAACTGCGCCGATGATCGCCAATACAAGGTAGATATTTTTCCTGGACATTTTTCTCTCCTGCGGATCAAATTTGCCGCGACTTTCAGTCATTCGCTCCTGAAGTCAATTTTCTTGTGTTCGCCGTCGCAGAACGGTTTGTTTTTCGATGCACCGCAGCGGCAGAATGCGGCTTGTTTGCCGTGCCAGGCTTCACGCCCGCTGGCAGCGACGACGGTCACGTTTCCGCGCGCCAGAATGGGTCCGTCCTTGACCATCTTAATCTGCAGCGGCCCACCGGTATCGTCTATCTCGTTGCCGGTTTCGCCGACAGCTCCATAGTCTTTGAAGCCGGCGTCTTCGTGACTGTTGTCGCAATACGGTTTGTTCTTCGACTTTCCGCACCGACACAGGGCTGCACGAAATTTCAGCCCGGGAACATCCTCTGGCACTCCGTCTATGTCCAGATCACCCTGAACGAATAGTGGTCCGTTGTAGGCAACCTGAACGGTGTTGCGCGTGGCCGCCTGCTCGGCACCAGACCCATCCGCAAACTCAACCGAAAGTGCACCCGTCGGACAGCGAAGAACCACCTCCCTGACATTCTCATTGGAAGCCTGATCGGGCTGGCACCACGGTTTTCTGCCACCAATGAACAGGTCACCTTGCGCACGGCCGCATTCGCCGATGTGTATGCAGAGTTTTCCATTCCACGAAACGGTTGCTTCCGCTCCTGAATATTCGACTATGTCTTTGCCCGACATGGTAGTCACCTCATCACCGCTGCTGCGCGAGCGTTCGCGTTGGGCAAATATACCGCAGAATCCGTCATATAGAAGCGAAACTGCATTACTCCCTGAAGCAGCCAAAAACGACGATTGCTCGCCCGAGCCACACGGGTGATGCTGAAACTCGAAAATCAGGAACCGCGCGCAAGGTGAGCGTATGGAAGCTCAACTGAGAACACTCAGAGCGCAGCGCGCCAAAAAATGTCGCTAGGATGGACTATGCGCGAATAGTCTGCGCTCGTAATCAATTGCCAATAAGCACTTTCCGGGCTAGCATGTTTTCTCTGTTGTTAGCGCACTGCCTGAGGATTTGCTATGAGAATGCCCGCTAAGGTCGTCTTGGGTGTACTTGTCCTGTCCGGTATGGGCGTCGCATGTGCTGACGAAGAATCCGACAGGCTGATCGGCGCAATGCTTGGCGAGACTCCGGCTATCGCTGACCTCAAATTTCTCACAGACCATATAGGGGGCCGTGTAACAGGCACCGATGCAAATGCAGTTGCAGTGGCCTGGGCATTGCATACGTTTGGGCAAGCCGGGGTAGACGCTCGGGTGGAAACGTTCGAAATGCCCTCGCAGTGGCAGGAAATATCGGTTTCGGCAATTGTTTCCGGCGATATTGAATTTGTTGCAGGTGTGGTGGCAAAGCCGTTTTCCGCTGCCGCTGACAACAATACAGGTCCTTTGATCGATGCAGGTATGGGCAGTGCGACGGAGATTGCTGCGTTGGGCGACAAAGCCACAGGTGCCTGGATGCTCGTCGAAACTCCGCTTCTGGATGATGAGATTGGCCTGAACGGGCTGTTTGCGGAGTACGGTGCTGCCGCCACCACCGAGAGGCTCATCTACAACAGCGGAGCAGCGGGCATCGTGTTCATGTCATCGCGGCCCAATAACCTGCTCTATCGACTGCCACTGCTTTCGGCAAAGAATCGCCAGCCCGTTCTGCTGATGGAAAGAGAGGACGCAAAAAGAATTCAAAGATTGCTTCGATCCGACCAAACCCTTTCGCTATCCGTATCGATCGATCTCGACAGCGGTTACGCCTATGAATCAGCCAATGTGATCGGCGAGATTCGTGGAAGCTCAAGACCGGAAGAAATTGTACTGATCGGTGCTCACCTCGACTCACACGATCTGGGCACCGGCGCTTTGGATAATGGCTCAAACGTCGTAATGCTGATCGACATTGCGAGGCAGATAACGAAATTGGGGCTAACACCAGAACGCACAATTCGATTTGCATTGTGGAATGGTGAGGAGCAGGGTCTGGTGGGGTCCTGGCGTTACGCGCAACAACACCAGGACGAGCTTGACGACCATATCATGGCGACATCGTTCGATATTGGCACAGGACGGATTCTTGGCTTCTTTACCGGTGGAAGGGCTGGCCTGGGCGCGATGGTTGACGGCTATCTTGAGCCCGTCGCAGGCCTCGGACCCTTTTCACAAGTCAACATACCGTTGGTCGGCACCGACAACTTCGATTTCATGATAGAAGGCATTCCCAATCTCATCGCTTTGCAGGCTGATGCCAACTATGCGTCGAACTATCACGCATCATCAGATACCTTCGATAAAGTCGACCAGCAACAGCTAAAACTCAATTCCGCGATTGCAGCGGCCATGGTCTGGGGGTTTGCAAACTCCAGGGAACGGCTGCCTCGTCATTCCCGCAGACAGATCGAAGAACTGATCGGCACCACCGACCTTGAGCAACAAATGCGCAATTTCGGAGTGTGGGAAGACTGGTCAAACGGCGTTCGTGGCCGACAAAAATAGAACCAAGGTAGATTATGCCCCTAAGTAACAAAGGCTTTTGCTTGTGTCTGTTAGCGTTAACGATGCCAATTTGCGCCGTTGCGGAAAATCCGATCGGCGCTATTGCTGACTGCGCGAGAATTTCGTCAACAGGAGACAGAATACTGTGTCTCGAGAATGCGCTACGCCGGCTGTCTCCTAACGAAGTAGATTCCACGCCAGCCGCGGCGGCTCGGGCAAACGAAAGTCGTGAAACATCTGTTGCAGTGCCCGAAGAGCCTGAACAGCGTATCGGCGACGAACAGGTACAGTCCCGGAACGCCACTCGCGAACAACGCCTGTCCAGTTTGCAGTCAGCAACAGAACTTGAAGTTGCCAGATATTCCAAAGTTCCCTATGAACGGTTGGTCGTCGAATTGGCCAATGGCCAGATCTGGCGACAGATCAAAGGGGATGTCCAACGAATTCGGGTCAATCTCGACAGAAACCAGACAGTCGATATCATGCAGTCCTCACTTGGTGGATATCAACTCAGGCTTAACGAAATACGACGCACGATTCGCGTCGAAAGAATCAGGTAAGTTATCGACAAAAAAACGGCGGCTCAAAGGCCGCCGTTTCGTTTTCACCAACAGGCTTTAGAATCTCCTGGATAAATTCAGGAACGCGCGTCGTCCGAACAAATCATACGTAGACTGAACCACGATATTCAACCGAGCCGGTCCCTGACCCTGATCGATAAGCGGTGGCCTTTCATCCAGGAGGTTGCGCACCCCACCGGTAATAGTCCACTCGTCCGCTTCGTAGGTCAGTGACAAATCGTGATACCAGATTGAACTGCCGGCGTTTGCTTTGATACAAGTGGTTGGCCCGCCAAGCACATTGCACGCATCGCGAGCTCCGTTGTTTGACGTATCGACATCATCTGCATCCAATCCAAATTCGCCGACGAAACGGCTGCGCCATACCACGCCCCAGTTGTCCATCGTGAAGTTGCCACGAAGCACCCAGGACCATTCCGGGAAGCCTGCTTCGCCAACACGATCGTCAACTGGTGATTCAGGATCGATTTGCTGCTTGAGTTCCGAGTAGTTTGTACCCGTTGCTGACAAACTCATTTCGACAAATTTCTCGCCGATTGAAAAATCGTCGACATAGCGGGCGTTGATGTCGTATCCCTTCGAAGTGACCAGGCCCAGATTGACAAACGACGAATCGACCCGCGAAATTGTGTTGGTCGTCGGGTCACCGCCGGAGCGCGTTACACGATCGCAAAGTGCGTTCGCCAGGTTAGGGTCGTCGTTGTAACAGCGATTCAATACCGAAACTGGATCGAGCTCTTCGACCGTGGCCTCTACGTTAATATCGAAATAAGTGACCGAGAGGTCGAGATCGAAGGCATCCGTGAAGTTCTGGGAATAGACAAATCCCAGCGTGAACGACTCAGAGGTCTCTGCCGTAATATCCGTCGAACCACCGGTTTGCGTCGGAATCAATACGTTCGCCTGCAAGCCCAACGCTGTTGGATCGACACCGTCCAGAACGCAATTGTCCAGGACCGTCTGACTACGGTTGTCGTTAGTCGGATCGTAGACACCGCCATTGTTAGCCAGTATTGGCACAACGCATGGATCTTCTGCTCCGGCAATTACGCCAGCCTGACCGGCCAGGAATTGCTCGCGCAAATTCGGTGCCCGAAAAGTGGTGCCGAAGGTGCCGCGCAGGCGCAGCGAGTCCGTCGGTTGAACTTCACCTTTGATCGAATAGGTCGTTTCATTGCCGAAGTTTTCTTCATCTGTAAATCGCGCCGACAGATTTAAGGTGGCCCACTCAGCAAGCGGCAGCTCCGTTTCGGCGTAAATATCAAAAATCGATGTCTCGCCGATCGTATCTCCTTCCTGATCGGGGGCTTCCGATGCGCTTAACGCCTGTGCGCGAACGAAATCGTTTGCAGAGAAGATCGAATTCTCACGCCATTCAAGACCGACAACCAGTCCGACGGTGCCCGCTGGCAGGCTAAACAGATCGCCAGTCACCAACCCGGAAAAATGTGTTTGTTCCAGCGTCGTTGAATTGATCACATTGCCAAACAGGAAATCCTCTTCTGCCTGAGTCTCGAAGCGTTTGTCGCCACCACGAGTCGTGAACAATGAGTCAGCAAAATAGTTAACCGGCACACAAGGGGCTGGAGTCAAAAAACCGAAGCCTGGGGCAGTACGCGACAGGCCGCAGACCAGGCCAGTTGGTGACAATCGCAGGGTGTCGATGGATTCGCGGACATGCGGTTCCAGTATGCCTGCCTGGATGGATGTGCCGGAACTCTCTTCGTACGCGACAAACACATCGTAGATCCATCCTTTGTCGCCTAATGCGCCAAAGGCGAGGTCGCCTTCTGCACCGAGCACAACCCGGAAGTCATCGATGTCGGTTGAGCGTCGCTGGGTGAGGCCCGCAAGCGAGTACACCGGCAATGCTACTTCATCGAAGGGGTTAAGCGGATTGTCCACCATGGTAATCTGATTCGTCATCGGGTCGATGACAAAATTGTCGTCCGCATCTACCAGCGGAATCAGCGCAGGAATCGCAGGGAAAGCCTGCTCGGAAGTAAAAATATCGGTATTCGTCCGCTGAGAAAAAGACGTCTCCATATAGGCACTGTGTCCGTCTGCAAACTCGAACGAACCGGTTGCAAACAAGTTAACACGTTGCACATCCCCTTGAAGCTGGGTGTCCAATTCTTCCTGTTGCAGGTTGTAAGGCGTTTCTGCAGCGCTACCCAAAGTCGCATTCGGTTGGCCGATCAAAGCGGCAGCACCGGCATTGCTTGAAAAGCCCGGGAGGCCAATGTCGGTTACTCCAGGCGTGTCGTAAACAAAACCCTGGCTAAACAGGAAAACGCTGTTATCCGGTCGGCCATCGGCACAAACGGAAAACGTTCGGCCCGTCGCGGGATCAACTTCGATATCTCGCAGACAATCGTTGAAGCCACTGCGGTCTCGAGCGAAAATATGCTCACGGTTAAAAAATTCTGCCGCTATGGTGAAATTGCCGCGCTCGTTTGAAGCACCACCGATAACACTCAGCAGCGTCTCTTCGCCCCCGCTGTCTCCGGGTATCGACGTGAAACCACGAATTTCCATGCCTTCAAAGTCGTCGCGAAGAATGATGTTGACCACGCCCGCTACTGCGTCCGCGCCGTAGATCGACGAGGCGCCGTCAGTCAAAATCTCAATCCGGTCAATCATTGCACTGGGGATGAGGTTAAGATCAGGTGCAACCGGAGCACCACGAACGCCGGAAGGCGCCAAACGGCGACCGTTGAGTAACAGCAACGTACGTTCAGGACCCAGCCCTCGCAGGGCTACGGTCGCAGCACCCGGTCCACTCGCGGAGACACCCTCAACAGCGCCTGTTGTCGATCCGGCATTAACTGATCCATCCAGCTGCGTACCGAAGACAACCGGCGATTCAGCGATCATTTGTGCCGCATCGGCGATACCGATTCTGACAGAGTCCTGTCCACCAATAATTTGCACCGGTGAAATAGAAGAGAATTCATTGCGGCGAAGCTTTGAGCCCGTCACCACAATTTCTTCCAGCACTTCTTCCTGTTCATTATCGTCTTGCGCCTGAGCGGTCACGCTAAACGATGTCGCAGCCAGTGCGAACGGTGCCAGACAGAATAAGCGCAATCTGCACTTCCAAGTTTTCATATCGTATTCTCCCAAATAGGGACTTTGCCGATCATCTGATCGAATTCTCAAGTCCGGGGGTTAGCGTTTCTTGTCATTCATTCGCTGGTCAAAGGCAGAGAATTCAACGGCAGCAACGACCCGATGGTCGTCAATGCCACTGCGATCAAACCAGCGCGATACTGCATAATCTACACGTCAGCGCCAGAAAAGCAATTTTCTGTTGTTTCTTCGCTGCTCAAGAATTTATGGCATCGCTAAGTTACCGTTATCTCTATGAAAGACCAGGAATGACAATGATCTCTGAATGTTGTATTTTAACTACATATCACAGAAAATCAGCGTCGCCGACGAAATGTGTCTGGCGGTGGTGTCTCCGCTCAGGATGACTGGCGGCGCATGGGCTGCAAGCGCCAGTAAGTCAGCGAACGCCAGAGCCATTCAGCTGGACCAA
>QIHS01000323.1 GCA_003229095.1 Woeseia sp.
CTTCGAACGCTACGCTGCTGTGCTTGTCGAGGTACAAACTGGCGACCAGGTACATCGCGTGAATCGCACCGTTGGTAACAATGATCTCATCAGCGCAGACATTTAGCCCGCGCGATCGGCACAGGTATGATGCGATGGCGATACGAAGTTCCAATTCGCCTTGCGGGTCTCCGTAATCGGAGGAAGGCAGACGACTGCCGGCATCGGCAGTCGCTCGTCGCCAGGCTTTTTGTGGGAATGCTTCCAAAGAGGGGCGGCACGCTTGAAAATTGAGTGTTCCTGAAAACGGGGCGTCGATGTCAG
Organism: Woeseia sp.; assembly: GCA_003229095.1. GTDB lineage: Bacteria > Pseudomonadota > Gammaproteobacteria > Steroidobacterales > Woeseiaceae > SZUA-117. The sequence goes on from QIHS01000323.1 coordinate 304, forward strand.
CTCTAACGGTCCTGATTCGGGGCGGCGGTTTACGACTGGATAGGGGCCTCGAGGACACCTTTGTGCAGGCCTTTGAGACAAACGTGCCGGCGCCACGGCGGGTGACCAGGAAACCTTCGGCGATTAGCGTTTCCAACGCCGTAACGACGGTACCGCGAGCGACACCCAGGTCCTGGGCCAGCGAACGCGAGGCGGGCAGTTTGTCGCCGGCACATAAAGTGCCCTCGTCGAGCTTGAGGCGAATCTGAGCCGCAATTTGAGCCGCAATGTCCTCAGCATGCAGCGGAGCGAAGTTCAGCGTAACGCTTGCTTTGACAGTTCTAATGATCGGCTCCTCGAAAGTGGATCATTCAACAATGTGCAATGTGGATCAATACAATATACCACTTATGTCGCTATGCTGTCGGTCACGAATCGAGGATATGGGTCATGAAAACGAAATTGCAGATGGGGACAGTGGAATGGCTGTTACTTTTGATTCTTTCGGCTGTCTGGGGTGGATCATTCTTTTTTGCAAAAATTGCGCTGGCAGACCTGCCACCGTTCACCTTGGTCTTTCTGCGTGTCGCTTTGGCCGCGTTGGCTTTGTGGCTGGTGTTGCGAGCAATGCAGAAGGCCCTGCCACGGTCCGGGCGCTTGTGGGCCGCTTTTTTCGCAATGGGCTGCATGAATAACCTGGTGCCTTTCAGCTTGCTTTTCTGGGGCCAAACGCATATTGGCGCCGGTCTCGCGTCCATATTCAACGCGCTTGTACCGGTTTTCACAGTGGTCGTTGCGCACTACTGGACCACCGACGAAAAACTAAGCTACGGCAGAATTGTGGGCGCATTGCTTGGTGCAATTGGCGTGACAGTAATGATCGGCGTCGACGTCGGCAACGGTATTGGGTGGTGGAGCATTCTCGCGATGCTCGCCTGCATCGCGGCAGCGGGGTCTTATGGTCTGGCGAGTGTTTACGGTCGTCGCTTCAAGGAAATGAAGGCGGAGCCATTGAGCGTCGCGTTCGGTCAACTGACCGCGAGCGCGGTTATGATGTTGCCGATCATGCTGGTAGTGGATCAACCATGGACCCTGGAGTCGCTGTCGCCGTCAACCATAAGCGCGGTTTTGGGGTTGGCGCTGGTTTCCACGGCGTTTGCCTACGTCCTCTATTTTCGCATTCTGGAAAAAGGCGGCGCGACCAATATATCGTTGGTTGCATTCTTGATACCGATTAGCGCGATTCTTCTAGGCACGCAGTTTCTGAACGAGTCGCTGGCGTTACACCACATGGCTGGTATGAGTTTAATTTTTATTGGCTTGCTTGTGATCGACGGGCGAATGCTCGGAAAACGGCGCATTGCAAACGGCGCAATTAGAGGGAGCGCAAAACGCAAAGCCTGAGGCTAGTCATTGGCAACAAGAAATATTTGTCCTGGTCGCTGCGCCCGTGGATAGCGGTGAAGGTCGCTTCGCTATTCAGAATCTTCCAGGTTGTCGCGCGCATCAAGCATCTCGTCGCCGTCATACTCTTCCAACTCGGCGAGTGGTTCGACTGCAGATTCAACGAGTGCTGTCGATTCGCTGCCGTTGTCCGAATTATCCATGCCGGCAGTACTCGTGGGCAGATTAATGGCAGACGGCGCTGACACGTCCTCCTCGGATGCCTCGATACCGATACGAAACGCCGCGAATCCGGGCATGACAAACTGATCCAGCGCCATGCCCAAAATACGCCCATTCGTTGACGCCCTGAGTTCTGTCTGAACATTCGTAATGGGATCAATAATTGTGCCAAGCAACTGATCCTTCCGGACGCGATCGCCCAACTCGACCTTGGCGAACAAGACGCCGCCGTGGTTTGCACGAATCCACGTTGAACGATAGTAGACCGGTTCGCTGTTGCCCCACTTCGTGACATTTTCATACATTGCAAGTTGATTGAGTAGTGTCATCACGCCTTTCGTGCTGTGCGATATGGCACTGATCTGTACGCGTGCCGGTTCGCCAGCTTCAAGAGTGACTGTCGGAATACCGGCATCGCTTGCTGCACGACGCAGAGTACCGTTTGCTCCGGCACTGTGCAAAACAACGGTCGAGCCAAAACCCTGCGTTAGTTCAACCACCTGAGGATTCTTAAGGTCTGCCCTCAACTGCGGAAGATTTGTGCGTTGGAAAGACCCGGTATGTAAATCAACCACCGCGCTGCATTGAGAAACGACTTCGGTAAAGAACGAATGCGCCAGACGGGATGCCGAACTGCCATTCGGATTACCCGGAAAATACCGATTCAGATCGCGCCGATCAGGCAAGTAGCGCGATGCGCGTCGGAACCCCTGCAGATTGACGATGGGAACGCCGATAACCGCACCCGATAGCTTCTCTGGATCCAGGTCGTACAGGACGCGCCGTACCGTTTCAATGCCGTTGAGCTCGTCGCCATGAATTGCCGCAATGATGCAAAGCGTCGGTCCTTTTTTCGCCCCGTTAACGACCAGCACCGGAGTCGGAGCCGCGATTCCCACGAAACTCTGTGCCGGCGACCAAGCCAATCGCGTTGACGTGCCCGCAGCGACCTCCGCACCCAGCAATAGCAAGGACGGTTGCTCGTAGACAGCCAATATAGGCTCAACAGGAGGTGCGATCATGCCGATGTCGATACCACCAACGTCCGGTATCGGTGCAACCGGTTGCGAGAGATCAATATTCGCGGCAACCGGCGGTTTCGGCTCGGTGACCTCGGACTCCGCATCGTCGCCGTCCGCTGGCACGGGTGGCCCAACGAATGCTATTTCAAAAGACTCACCGCTCTCAGAAACTTCGCGACTGACAGCAACAATATCAACACGCTCAGTGCCGACGGTATCTTTTTCCCCAATCTCCTCACCATTCGATTCAGCAAGTACCGTAACGCTCGCAGCGGATTCGCCAGTCGCCGAGTCATCGTTCATTCCGGCAGCTATCGCGAATCGTGACGTCAGCACGCTAAGGACAAGGGCAAGGGCAAGGGCAATGGTTGCAGTGCCTTTTAGCTGCGGTTTTCCGCCTCTAATGACAACAGGCCGTTTTTGGCGATTGAGGCTGGACATAGATAATTTGAACCCTGATTTCTCGTGTTCTTAGTCTATCGAGGATACTCGAAACAATACTCAGGTCTGCGACTCAGTCGACGATTCAATGCTAAGTAAGTATCCCCCCGGGAAAGCCGGGGCGGTTCGAACTCTACTTGAATCAGTTATCTGGTCCGGAGGATAAGACAGAGATTGAGAAGCCCACATGTTCGTCTTTAGAAATTCATGCCCCTGAGTATAGCTTGTAGTAACCCCAAAACGGACAAATCTTAACGCGTTAACCAGCACGCGAATACGAGGATGTTAGTCCACGGTCAACACCCGCTCTGTGATCAGACAGCAATATTCAGGTTGACATAGGGGGCGTCTATACGAGACGAATAAAGAGCCTTTTCCTTTGCGGCCTCGCCGAGCGGGTAGAATCTGGCCATGAAAGTCATTTGTGCGCCCGACAGCTTCAAGGAATCCCTCCACGCGATAGAGGCTGCGAAAGTAATGGCCGCTGGAGTGCGCGAGGTCCTTCCTGATGCCGACATTGATCGCTGCCCGATCGGTGACGGGGGCGAGGGAACTCTGGCATCGCTACTGGAATCAGTGAACGGCAGGCGAATTGGCACGAATGTAGCAGATGTTTTCGGCAGGTCAATCAAGGTCGACTTTGGCGTGCTCGACATCGACGACGACCGGGTTGCGTTTATTGAGTCTGCATCCGTCATTGGTCTTGCCATGACATCACGTCGCGACCGGGATGTGATGCGCTCGTCCAGTAGTGGCATCGGCGAAATGATTCTGCATGCTGTAGATGAAAAGCCGGCAAAGATTATTGTCGGACTTGGTGGTAGTGCCACGAATGACGGTGGCTGCGGAATGGCGCAATCACTCGGTGTAAAGTTCTACGATGCAGCGAACAGGTTAATAGAAAAACCAATAACCGGCAGCATGCTGGCGAGTATCGGGCGTATCGACATGTCAGAACGCGCAGATCGCCTGCTTGATGTTCCAGTCACCATTGCCAGCGACGTCACGAACGTCTTAAGCGGGCCACTTGGAGCAGCCGCCGTTTTTGCGGCACAGAAAGGAGCCAACAATGAACAGATCAAAGACCTGGACAAAGGCCTGATTCATTTGGCCGAATTGATTCGGCGCGACCTGGATATTGACGTCGAACACCTGCCTGGCGGCGGTGCTGCAGGAGGTCTGGGCGCCGGCCTCATAGCGTTTGCAGGAGCAAGCGTCGTTTCCGGCATCGACACTGTATTAGCAGCCGTGCAATTCGAGAATCGTGTCAAACATGCGGATCTTTGCCTGACCGGTGAAGGCTGTCTCGATGCACAGTCGTTGGCCGGCAAAGCCTGCATCGGCGTTGCAAAGATTGCGGCCAGTTACAACGTGCCTGTAGTAGCGCTGGTCGGCAGTGCCGGGCCCGGTGCAGAACGCGCTATGGATGCCGGAATTACCGAGGTTGTCACGATAGGCGCAGGACTGAGCAAGAACGAGTCAATGCAACGTACTGCGTCGCTTTTGTCCGCCGCCGCGGCCCGGATCGGGCGGAAATACGGCTAAAATGTGAGTACAATTGCTGGCTGCTGGTCGCAATGTCAGTCGGACTGCGAGGAAAACAATAATGGACAATAAGATAATAACGCTCGTCAGTATCACACTTAGTAGCGCCATCTGGGGCCTGCCCACCGCCGATGCGCAGACTGCAGCGAATTCATTGCCGGCAGAGATTCTGGCATGCGCGGAAGAATCCGATGTAATGGTTCGTCTGTCTTGCTATGACCGCGAGATTGCCGCCCTGAAATCGAAATCAGCTGCGCCTGCGGTTGTGCCAACGCCAGTAGCCAGTGACGTGCCAGCGACCGTTGCAGCAGCGCCCGCCAGTGTAGCCGCGAACGTGCCAGTCGCCGAGGTGCTTCCAGCGACGCAAGCAAACGCTGCTCCCGCAGCAACAGTCCCGCCATCCCCAGACCCGGTAGAAAGTTTTGGCTTCGATCGGCCCTTGGGTGACATCGCTGCAGAAATCGTGAAAATCCGTAAACAGCCCTATGGTGAGCTGATTGTTTACCTCGATAACGGCCAGGTCTGGGAACAAAAACACCAGGATCGCAGATTTAAACTGCGTATCGGTGAAACCGTGACCATCAAGAAAAGCGCCGTGGCCGGCTACCGGCTTTCTGGTGACAGCAACAAATCAATTCAGGTGATACGGCGCAAGTAATCCCGGTTAGTCGACTACGGTCTGCGGGCTTGCACCAGTATCCGACACATCTCCGGAAGTATCTTTCAGAAAGCGACCGGTAATCACACCCGCAGTCATTGAACCGTTCACATTCAATGCGGTTCGGGCCATGTCGATCAGCGGCTCAATCGATATCAGAAGCGCCGCAATCGTGACGGGAAAACCCATAGCGGGCAAAACGACAAGCGCAGCGAATGTTGCCCCACCACCAACACCCGCAATACCAAACGAGCTTATCGCGACCACAGCAACCAATTGCACGATGAAAGAAATACTTAACGGATCGATACCCATGACGGGCGCCATCATCGTTGCCAGCATTGCCGGGTAAATGCCGGCGCAACCGTTCTGGCCGATGGTTGCGCCGAAGGTCGCTGAAAGATTCGCCACCGGCTGCGGCACGTTGAGCTCTTCAACCTGCGTTTCCACATTGAGCGGAATGGTCGCCGCCGAACTCCTTGACCCAAATGCGAACACCAGTACCGGCCATACCTTGCGAAAGTAAGCACCCAGACTTACGCCGTTGAGCCTTAGCAGCAACGCGTGCACAACGAACATCACGGCAATCGCAAGATAGGAGGCAACGATGAAGGTGATCAGGTTGAGAATGTCGGCCGCGTTAGATCCCGCCACCACCTTGGTCATCAGCGCTAGAATGCCGTATGGCGTTAGCGCCATGATCATGTGAACAAGCTTCATGATGATGGCTTTGGCAGTTTCAACGAATCGTTGAATGCCGTCGCCGCGATCAGGATCCTCAGCGGTGACTAACAGCGCCGCTATACCAAACAGGATGCCAAATAACACGACCGCTATGACAGAAGTCGGTCTGGCGCCGGTCAGGTCGTAAAAAATGTTGCTCGGTATGAATCGAACCAGCATATCTGCCAGGCCCAGCTCGGTCATCGTATCCTGGCGGCCGGTCAGTACATCTGCCCTGGCCAGTTCGCGTGCCCCTTCAGTCAACCCCTCTGCGGTGAGCCCGAATGCATTAGCCATGAAGATGCCCACCAATGCCGCAATCATGGTCGTGCCAACCAGAATCGCGATGACGAATCCGCCGATTTTTCCGAGTGCCGCCACTTCGCGCATTCGAACGACAGCCGCAATCATCATCACCAGGATCAAGGGCATGATGATCATCTTCAGAAGATTGACGTAGCTGGTGCCGACGACATCAGTCCATTCCAGTGTCGCCGCAATCGCATCCGATCCGCCACCGTAGACGAATTGCAGGCCGAACCCGAAAGCCAGGCCGGCCAGTAGCCCGGCGAGTACCTGGCGCGACAACGAATATTTGGGACGCCGGAATCTGGACAAGAAAATGATAAGCCCGGCAAAAACAAGCAAATTGACGGCAACAGGAATTGACATATCGATAACCCCGGTTAGGCACTGACAGCTGGATTTAGTCTGTTCAAATTCTGGCTGATCGCTGGTAAGACGATCCGGAGACACCGAATCTACACGATTACTTGGCTGCCGCGTAGGCTTCTTTTGAGCTATGCCAGACTCGCCGCGTACGCGGGACCAGTGCATGTCATAATGACAAAAACACAAAGACGACCAAACCCATGCTGCCAGACTTCCGCCTCGAAACTTACTTTTCCCGCTGGGAATTCAAAGCACGGTTTCACCTGTGCGCGTCCGATATGGAAAGCATGTCTGTGTCCGATTTGCTTAAGCTGGATCAAGATGGTGATCACGGCTCGCTGGAAGCACTGCACCTGGGCTACACAGAAACGTTTGGCGCGCCAAATCTTCGCGCTGCTATTGCAGCGACCTACGACAATATTGATCATGCAGATGTACTAACCTTCGCCGGGGCCGAAGAAGGTATTTTCGCTGCAATGCAGGCTCTGCTTACTGCCGATGATCATGTGGTCGTCATCACGCCAAACTATCAGGCCGCTGAAACCGTTCCTGGTGCGATCTGCGCCGTCTCGGGCATTGCGCTTGAGGAAGATAACCAGTGGGCCCTTGATATCGAAAAAGTCAGAGATGCACTGCGCGCCAACACTAAATTGATTTCTATTAATTTCCCGCACAATCCGACGGGAAAAATTATCAGCCAAGAGACACTGAATGAACTCGTGTCACTCGTTCGTGAACGGGGCATATATTTGTTTTCCGACGAGGTTTATCGATTGCTGGAACGTGACGAGACCGCACGCCTGCCACAGGTCTGCGACCTGTACGAGCGCGGACTGTCGCTGAATGTGATGTCCAAAGCCTATGGACTGCCAGGACTTCGAATCGGCTGGATTGCAACTCAGGATCGCGACGTTTTGAATCGCATGGAGCGTGTAAAACACTATTTATCGATCTGCAACTCTGCCCCGAGCGAAGTGCTCGCGCAGATCGCTTTGCAATCTGCAGATGCGATATTGGATCGCAATCGGAAAATTATTCTGGAAAACCTGGCACTGATGAACAATTTTTTCGCCGAATTCCCGAACCTGTTCGAATGGTCTGTTCCTGATGGCGGCTGCATCGGTTATCCACGCTACCTGGGAGAAGATGGCGTGGAGCAATTTTGCCAGACACTGGTCGAAGAAGCCGGCGTTCTTTTGTTGCCGGCAAGTGTCTATCGCTCCGATCTCACACCTACACCGCAAGATCGTTTTAGAATAGGCTATGGACGGTCAAATACTGCGGAAGGCCTCGCGGCACTAAAACAGTTCATCGTTGAGCGTTGATGTTAGTTTCATGACCCCACCGGTCGGATACTATTCAAAATCAAGCAGGTACATATCCACTCATGCAAAATCCTAAAGTACTAATCAGCGAATCGGATATCAGCACACGGGTCGATGAACTTGCCGCGCAAATCTCTAAGGACTACGCGAACAAAGGCGAACTTGTTCTCATCGGTGTTTTGAAGGGCTCGTTTATTTTCCTCGCAGACCTTTCCCGACGCCTCAGCATTCCGCGGCATATCGAATTCATAGCCGTATCGAGCTATGAGCACGGCAGTATCCGCAGCGGCGCAGTGCGTCTCGTCATGGATGTACGCCGCAGCATTGAGGGCAAACACGTCCTCGTTGTCGAAGATATCGTGGACACCGGCCATACCCTGCTCTACCTGATCGACATGCTGAAGTCACGCAATCCTGCGTCAGTGAAAACCTGCACATTGCTGCACAAGGCGCACAGAACTGAAGTCGATGTTGAAATCGACTACCTGGGATTTAATATTGCTGACGAATGGGTTGTTGGTTACGGCCTCGACTACGATGAAAAAGACCGGACGCTGCCATACATCGGCGTGATTGAACCTGAGGAATAGCGACGATTAGTCGTAGATATTTATATCGACGATTAGTCGTAAACAGTCATAGCGACGGTCAGTCGTCTGCACATTCCCCGACTTCCAACTCGACGGTCGAGTGACCGATCGAAAATTCGTCTCTCAGCGTTTGTTTGACGGTGCGCACAACAGCAGTTGGGTCTTCGGGCAGTTCATCCAAAACAATATGCATCGTCAGGATGGGATATTGCGGCGTAAGCCCCCAGGCGTGTATATGATGAACATCCGTTATCGCCGGTACGGCAGCGATAATTTTTTTGCGCAACTCATCAAGATCCAGCCAGTCCGGAACGCCCTCCAGCAATATGTGTGCACTGCGTTTGATCAGGTGCCAGCCACTGCGCAACAACAACGCTGCAACCAGCACTGAAAGTAAGGGGTCAATCGGCATCCAGCCAGTCTGAATGATGACCAGTGCAGCGATGATCGCCGCCACCGAGCCCAGCAGATCACCAATAACGTGCACCACAGCACCGCGAATATTCAGGTTGTCCTGATCTGCGCCGTGAAGCACAAAAAAAGCGATGATATTCACGACCAGCCCGGCAGATGCCACCAGCAGCATAGTGCTGGCAATAACGTCGGGTGGGTTGAGCATGCGCTGGACGGCTTCGAAAAGAATCCATACAACAATCAGCAACAAAGAAAGACCGTTGACAAACGCCGCGATAATCTGAAATCGGTGGTAGCCAAAACTCCGTCTAGAATCGGCGGGTCGCGAGCTGACACGAAATGCAAATGCCGCCAGCGCGAGTGCCATTGTATCTGTCAACATGTGGCCGGCATCGGCCAGCAACGCCAGCGACCCCGACAAGACACCGCCGATAACTTCGACGACCATGAATGTGGCGGTCAATACCAGGGCGATCTGTACCCGTGTCCTGCTGCCACTATCGACACCATGACCGTGGTGACTGTCGTGGCTATAACTCATTCTGACATCGCGCGCGGAACGCGAATATTCTCGACCAGTCGTTGCACGTTGTCCGGTGGCGGCGCCGTAAAGTGGCTAACGGTTAGCGCAACGGCAAAATTCAGCGACATACCAATGACGCCTATTCCTTCTGGCGAGATACCGAACAACCAATTCGCTGCGATATTTTCGCCCCAGGGAGCGCCGGCCCACTTCAGAAACAATCCCTTGAAGAACTCAATGTAGGCGTAAGTAAACAACAGCCCCGTGATCATGCCGGCAATAGCGCCCTGTTTATTCATGCGCTTGTAGAAGATACCCATGAGTATCGCCGGAAACAGTGAGGCAGCCGCTAAGCCAAACGCGAAAGCAACGACTTGTGCAACCCACCCCGGTGGGTCGAATCCCAGGTAACCGGCAATCATGATTGCAATCGCGGCGGCAATGCGCCCTGCAAGCAATTCCTTTTTCTCGCTGATGCCCGGCACGAAAATTCCCTTGATGAGGTCGTGCGAAATGGCTGCGGAGATCACCAGCAACAAGCCTGCGGCAGTCGACAGTGCCGCAGCAATGCCGCCCGCGGCCAC
>QIHS01000006.1 GCA_003229095.1 Woeseia sp.
TGGATGGCACTGGACATTCTCTACGTACAGGCCCCCAGAATCCTGCTGTTTACTTTGCTGATTGTCTGGGCCGCTGATATCGGCGCCTATTTTGCCGGCAAGAAGTTTGGCCGGGTTAAACTCGCGCCCAAAATCAGCCCGGGAAAGTCCTGGGAGGGGGTACTGGGCGGGCTGGCAGCCGTCATGCTGCTCACCGTTGCCGGTAGCCAGGTGCTGGACATCAAAATGGCTGTGCTGATTCCTTTCTGCCTGGCAGTCACCTTGTTGTCTGTCGTTGGCGACCTGACCGTCAGCATGTTCAAGCGAAGCGCTGACGTTAAAGACAGCGGCTCTTTATTTCCGGGCCATGGTGGCGTGCTGGATAGAATCGACAGCGTGACCGCGGCGGCGCCGTTGTTTGCGCTGGCACTGGGTTGGATCGGATTGCAATGAGTTTTTTATTTAGACAATGGTCTGCATGGAAATTTGATGTCGTTCAGCGAACGTTAATAGAGGGGCTGTCAGAATGGGCAGGAACGCGGTTCGGGCGGGGCGGCACTCACAAACAAACAACGGGCGCAGTAAGCGGATCGTCCCGCGGGCATCAAATAATTTATAAGATACTGATACATACCAAGAAAGGATCTCTTTCGTGTTGACAATTTTGACCAATATCGTGGCCTTTATACTGGCAATCAGCGTCCTGGTTGCGGTGCACGAATACGGTCATTTCATCGTCGGTCGCTGGTGCGGTATGAAGGTGCTGCGCTTTTCTATCGGTTTTGGTAAGCCCATCTGGACTTACATCGGCAAGAAAGACAATACCGAGTTTTGTATCTCGGCCATTCCGCTGGGGGGTTATGTCAAATTTCTCGGTGAGCGCTACGACAATGACGATCCGATCGACCCGGCAGATGAGGGCAGGGCATTCAATCACCGACCCATCTGGAATCGTATTTTGGTTCTGTTAGCCGGGCCTTTCTTCAATTTTCTGTTTGCGTTTTTTGTGTACTGGCTGATCGCCATGCAGGGTATGCCGACCATACGACCTGTGATCGGGCCGGTTGAGGACGGATCATACGCACAACAGGCTGGGCTTCGGGCAGACGAAATATTGGTGGCCGTCGGTGACAGGGCAGCGACTGACTGGGGCGTTGCGAGTCTGGCCATTGTCGAGGAGATCGTTGCCAACGGGCAGGTCCCGTTACATGTCGAGACCATAGATGGAGAGCGCCGCATGGTGTCGATTGATGTCGGGGACGACCGCAAACGACTGACCGAGCCGGAACACCTTTATACCGGTCTCGGGTTTTCCCGGGGCCAGCCGCTCGCGATTGCCGAGCAAGTTGTACCCGGACAACCTGCAGAAATCGCAGGACTATTGGACGGTGATCGAATAACCCGCATTAACGATACAGAGGTCGTTACATTCCGCGACCTGGTCGAAGTTGTTTCTGCATTGCCCAATCAGACCGCAGCATTCACGTTTTTGCGTGATGGGCGGTCGAGAACGCTTCGTGTGGATGTTGCCGGCGTCGCTACCGCGGACGGCGAGGTTGGCCGTGTGGGAATTGGCGCCAACTACTCGCGGATTTACGGACCGATTTACGGACCGATTGACGCGATCGGTCAATCCTACGATCAGACCATTCAGATGACCGTGTCTACCGTCAACTTGTTGGGCAACATGGTGGTCGGTAATGTGTCGATCAAGAATATCAGCGGGCCAATCAGTATTGCGACCTACGTTGGCGCATCCGCGAGAACCGGCTTGGTCTACCTGTTACAGATAATGGCGCTGATCAGTATTAGCCTCGGCGTACTGAATCTCCTGCCGATCCCCGTCCTGGATGGCGGACAGATTCTGTACAACGCCATCGAGGCGCTGAAGGGCAGCCCGCTATCCGAAAAAGCACAGATGCTGGGTCAGCAGTTCGGCATGGTGGCGTTACTGCTGTTGATGAGTTTCGCCTTCTATAATGACATCGCAAGATTCGTAAACTGAGTACAATATGATGAATGGAAAAGGCCGAAAATTTGTGAATGCGGAATCGCATCGATTGCAGAAGCATTGCGCGTGGGCGCTTGCATGCCTTTGCATCGCCATTTCGCCCATCTCATACGCGCAGGAATCATTCGTCGTTAGCGACATGCGTGTAGAGGGGCTGCAACGTATTTCCGAGGGCACCGTGTTTAATTACCTGCCCATCAACGTTGGCGACACGGTCGATTCGACGCGTGTGCAGGAAGCCATCCGTGCATTGTATGACCAGGCAATATTTGATGACATTGAATTGCGTCGCGACGAAGATGTGCTTGTCATTGTCGTCAAGGAGCGACCGTCAATTGAGAATTTTGTCATTGAGGGCAATAAGGACATCAAGACCGAAGACTTGATGGAGTCACTGCGCGGTGTCGGTCTTTCAAGGGGGCGAACATTCGACCGCTCGGTTCTCGACAACGTGCAGCAGTTCCTGACCGAGCAATACTACAACCGCGGCAAGTACGCGGTTGAAGTCGAAACCGCAGTGACTGAGCGCCCGAATAATACGGTCGGCATTCGAATTGATGTGAAAGAGGGTGATCGAGCGAAAATTCGACAGGTCAACATTGTTGGCAATCACAGTTTCGATGAGGCTGACATTCGCGGCGGCTTCATACTGGACACCGCCAACTGGCTGTCCTGGTTTCGCCAGGACGATCGTTACGCAAAGGAATCCCTTAGCGGCGATCTCGAAACTCTGCGTTCTTTCTATATGGACCGTGGTTACGCAGATTTCCGTGTCGAATCGACGCAGGTCGCGATTTCTCCGAATCGCAAAGATGTATACGTCACCATTAATATTCACGAAGGCCAGATGTACACTATTTCCGATGTCAAACTTGTCGGCGATATGGTGGTACCCGAACAGACATTGCGATCGATGGTTTTGGCGCAGCCGGGTTCAATATTCAGTCTGAGGTTGTTGACAGCGTCGGCCGAATTTATGTCTTTCCGGATGGGCGAAGAAGGATATGCCAATGCCGAAATTGAACCTGTACCCGAACTGGACCACGAATCACAAGAAGTCGCTGTAACGTTTTTCATTAACCCCGCCAGTCGTGTTTATGTTCGCCGGATAAATTTTAACGGCGTCGACCAGATCGACGATGATGTATTGCGCCGTCATATGCGCCAGATGGAAGGGGCATACCTGGCTAACCGGCTCGTCGACCGGTCCAAGATCAATTTGCAGAGACTGCCCTATGTCGAGGGTGTTGAAGTTGAGACCGCGGCTGTGGATGGCAGTCCGGATATGGTGGATGTTGACTTCAACCTCGAATATCGGATGCCCGGTCAGTTTAGCGGCGGTTTGGGTTACTCCGACGCGCAGAAATTGATGCTCAATGGCAGCATCGTCCACACCAACTTTCTGGGCACCGGTGACCGCGTTGCATTGACAGCGAATTCAGGCCGGTTTTCCACCGCCTATTCTCTTTCACATACGGATACTTACAGGACCAAGAACGGAATTAGCCGGACGTTGGGCGTAAATTATCGCGATATTACTCAGTTCACCGCGGCGGCATCGGATTTCTCGACGACGAGTTACGGCGCAACGATTGAATACGGCATTCCAATTACGGAGCTACAGAGCGTGAGTTTTGGACTGACTTTCAACAGTGCCGAGTTGTTGTCATCAACCAGGAGTACGCAGCAGGCACAGGATTGGGTAACCAACAACGGCACGCCATTCGATACTGCCGGCAGGAACGGCATTGATTTCTTTGGCACCCAGTTTGATGTGGCGGAGTTTGTCGTGGGCTGGATCTATGACAGCCGCAATCGGGCGATATTCGCGGATCAAGGCTCGCGGCAGCAGGTTTTCCTGGGATATGCGGTGCCAGGCAGTGATGTTGAGTTTTTCACTGTGCGCTATAACTTTACAAAATACCTGCCGATCTACAAACAATGGACCGTCCGCTTCAATGCGGAACTGGCCTACGGTCAGGCCCTTGGGGATACCACCGCGTTGCCGCCGTACAAGCAATTCCAAGGCGGAGGACCGCAGTCGATACGTGGCTTCAAGGAGTCCTTCCTGGGTCCCAGAGACAGTTTTGGCAATCCGTACGGCGGAAACGTGTTGGCCGCAACGCAACTAGAGCTTATAATCCCGCTGCCCGACAAATTCAGGTCGCAGGCGCGTGCCAGCTTTTTCTACGATGCCGGCAATGTGTTTAATACGGGTGAGGTATTATTTACGGATAGACTGGGCAGCCCGGTGACATATAAGCCGGATTTGGCCGATATAAAAACATCGGTTGGAATTGCCGTTCAGTGGCTTGCGCCGCTGGGCCTGTTCCGCTTTAGTTATGCATTGCCGTTGAACGAGTTTGCGGGTAATGACAGATTTTACGGAGATAGGATCGAGAGATTTCAGTTCTCCATTGGTAACGCGTTTTAAGGATTGGTTTTTTATGAATGTTGCAAAAAATACCCTGGTTAGTGCAATTAGTGCAATTGGTGGAATGGCGCTGGTCTTCCTGTTTAGTGCGTCTGCGTATGCACAGGAAATCAAAATTGGTGTCGTAAATATCCCGGAACTGATGGAACAGGCTCCCCAGGCGCGCGTAGCGATGACTGCTCTGGACGAAGAATTCAAACCGCGGCAGCGCGAAATCGTTGCTCGAACTACAGAGCTTCAGGAGCTGACTGCGAAAGTGCAACGCGACCTTGCGGTCATGGGCGAAACCGAACGCAGTAACGCCGAGAAAGAGTTGCGTAGTCTGCAGCGCGAAGTAACCCGCCTGCAAACCGAGTATCGCGAAGACCTTAATCTTCGTCGAAACGAAGAGTTGGGCAATTTGCAGCGTGCCTTGCTGAGGGAAGTGCAGGACTATGCCCAGGCAGCTGGTTTTGACCTGGTCGTCGGTGACGGCGTGCTGTTCATGAGTGACAACGTTGACATTACCGAGAATGTATTGCGGTCGATGGAGGCAAATTTCCAGGCGGCCGGCAACTAGCGACTGCTGAAGTCACACGCTTACGGCGTACACAGATGTTAAACGCCGGATTAATGTGCTTTTGCAATAGTCCGGGCTAAGGAGATCTGTTTGGCCAGAAATCTGGGAGAGCTGGCCGCGCAATTTGGCTGCGAGCTGGTGGGTGATCCAGAGGTCACCGTGACGGAAGTTGCGACGCTTGCCAACGCAGGTGCCGGTCAACTGAGTTTCTTCTCCAACAAAGCCTATCTGAAGCAGCTGCGGGCAAGCAAAGCAGCTGCTATTTTGCTGCATCCTGAATATGCGGACGAATGTCCGGTTGCCGCATTGCTTAGCGATGACCCCTACCTGGACTACGCTCGGTTCGCAGCCGTGTTGCATCCGCCAATCACTATTAGCGCGAGTGTTCATGCATCTGCGGTCGTGTCATCTGGCGCATCGGTCGATTCTTCTGCGCAGATTTCTGCCAATGTCACCATTGGCGAAGATACCGTTATTGCACAAGGCGTTCACATTGCACCAGGCGTCGTGATCGGTCCGCGTTGCAACATCGGCAAGCAGTCGCGCGTGCACGCGAATGCAACGCTGGTACAGGATGTGACCGTCGGTGAGAGATGCATTATTCACCCCGGTGCCGTTATCGGCTGCGATGGCTTTGGCAACGCTCGCAGCGCTGAAGGATGGGTCAAAGTACCGCAAGTGGGCGGCGTTCGGATTGGCAATGACGTTGAGATCGGCGCCAATACGACAATCGATCGTGGCGCGATAGACGACACGGTTATCGAAGACGGTGTCCGGCTCGATAACCTGATCCAGATTGCCCACAACGTTCAAGTCGGCGCACATACCGCGATGGCGGCGTTTAGTGGCGTTTCGGGTAGCACAGTGATCGGTCAACGCTGCATGTTTGCTGGCCAGGCGGGCATCGTCGGTCACATCACAATTTGCGACGATGTTGTTATCGGTGGCGCAACGATGATCACCAAGAATATCGTTGAACCAGGTTTCTATACAGGTAGTTTCCCTGGCGAGAAAGATCGTGACTGGAAACGAAAGGTGGCCCGATTCAGGCGCATGGACGATCTGGTGCGGCGAGTAAGCGTACTTGAAAAAAAGGTGAATAAAACGCGTGACTGACTGGTCGACATTGGACGCCAAAAAAATCATGGAGGCGTTGCCGCATCGCTATCCGTTTCTGCTCATTGATAAGGTGCTGTCGTGTACAGCAGGTGAATCAATCACGGCGGTCAAGAACGTCACCAGCAATGAACCATTTTTCCAGGGGCACTTCCCCGGTAACCCCGTGATGCCAGGCGTGTTGGTCATTGAGGCGATGGCACAGGCTGGCGGTGTGCTTTCGCATGTGACGATGATCGATGTCGAACCGAAACCACTGTTTTTTCTGGTTGGCGTAAACAACGCTCGTTTTCGCCGTACTGTATTGCCGGGAGACCAATTGATTGTGGAGGTCGAAGTAGAGCGCGTGAAACGCGGCATCTGGTTTTATAAGTGCACAGCGAAAGTCGATGGCAAACTTGCTGTTGCGGCAGACATCATGTGTGCGCCGGGTGGTGAGCGTTGAGCATTCATGCAACAGCGATTGTTTCGGCATCGGTGCGCATTGCCGATGATGTCACCATCGGTCCTTATTCGATTGTTGGCGATGATGTGGAGATCGGTTCCGGCAGCCGAATAGAAAGTCACGTCGTCATCAATGGTCCGACCAGCATCGGCGAAAACAATCGTATCCACCAGTTCGCATCCATTGGCGACGACCCGCAGGACAAAAAGTATCGCGATGAGCCAACCCGATTGGAAATTGGCAATGGAAACACCATCCGCGAATACTGCACCATCAGCAGGGGCACGATTCAGGACCAGGGGGTCACCTCGATCGGCGATGACAACTGGATCATGGCCTATGTGCATATCGCGCATGATTGCCGCGTTGGCAGCCACTGTATATTTGCGAACAACGCCACGCTGGCAGGGCATGTGCACGTCGGTGATTGGGCAATATTTGCGGGTTTCACCGGCGCTCACCAGTTTTGTCGCATCGGGGCGCATGCGTTTCTGGGTATGTACGCAGGCACCAGCCGGGATGTACCGGCTTACACGATGGTCGGCGGACAACCACCGTCACCCAAAGGTATTAATTCAGAAGGATTGAAGCGGCGTGGTTTTGACAGCGATCAAATTCGTAACATCAAAAACGCCTACCGCATTGTCTATCGTCGTGGTCTTAAACTCGCCGAGGCGGTAGCCCAGCTGGAATTGCTTGTCGCAGATCAGCCTGAACTGAAGATTTTCATCGAGTCTCTCAACGCGTCCGATCGCGGAATTTTGCGTTAGTGCGCATCGCACTTGTCGCTGGCGAGACTTCCGGCGACTTGCTGGGTGCGGGGCTAATCAGGGCGCTGCAAAAGCTAAATCCCGACATCGAATTCGAAGGTGTTGCTGGCCCTGAGATGCAGGCTGCAGGCTGTCGTGCGCTGGAACAGGCAGATGCGCTGGCGGTGATGGGCCTGATCGAACCGCTCAAACATATCCCCCGGTTGTTACGATTGAGACGTTCGCTGGTCAGGCGCTGGCTAGCGCGTCCTCCGGATGTATTTGTCGGCATCGATGCGCCGGATTTTAACCTCGGGCTGGAGAGCAGGTTGCGCAGCCAGGGCGTGAAAACAGTGCACTACGTCAGCCCGTCAGTTTGGGCGTGGCGACAGGGCCGCGTCAAAAAGATTGCGAAGGCTGCGGACACCGTACTTTGCCTGCTGCCCTTCGAGAAATCGTTCTACGACAAACATGACGTGTCCGCTGAATTTGTTGGACATCCGATGGCGGACAAGACCCCGGCCGATCCCGACACGATGCAGGCCAGAAAAATACTCGGCATTGATGCGAGGTTGGTTCTTGCCGTCTTACCAGGCAGCCGGCACGGAGAAGTGGCGCGACTAGGGCCAGTCTTTGCGCAAACCTGCAGCCGGCTCGCCGAAAACAACCCTCAATTGGCGTTTGTCGCGCCCATGGCGACGCCGCGACTACACGAGCTGTTCTCAGCACAACTTGCCGCTGCCGGCATTCTGGACCGCTTTGTGTTGACGCACGGCAATGCGGAGATCGTAATCACCGCTGCGGATGTTGTTTTGCTGGCATCCGGTACGGCATCGTTGCAGACAGCATTGCTGAAGAAACCGATGGTGGGTGCGTACAAGCTGGCTGCGCTGACCTACGCAATCGTGATGGGATTGAAGCTTATCAAAGTACCGTATTTTACGCTGCCCAACCTGTTGACGGAGGAGCCGCTGGTTGCGGAGTTCCTGCAGGATGCTGCGCACCCGGAGGCCCTTGCAGCCGCGGTTCAGGAATTGCTGACAGACGCGGACCGGCGTGCACAAATTGCGCGAGAATTTGGCGCGCTTAGAAACATGCTGGCGCAAGGGGCAGATGAGCGCGCGGCACATGCGGTCATGTCTGTAGCGCAAAATTCTTGAAGTCGCCTTGGCTAAGCGCCAGCAGTGTCAATCAGTTGGTCGCGGGTGTAGACGAAGCAGGCCGAGGTCCACTGGCCGGCCCGGTCGTCGCTGCCGCCGTTATCCTGGATGAAGTAAACCCGATTCAGGGATTGATGGACTCAAAAGTGTTGAGCGCCAAACGTCGCGAACAACTGGCCATCGAGATTCGGCAGCGGTCCGCAGCATGGTCTGTTGGCTGGTCGGATGCGGCGGAAATCGACAGCCTTAACATTTTGCAGGCAACGTTTTTGGCGATGCGCCGTGCATTGATCGGGCTGAATATCGCGCCGTCGCTCGTGGAGGTGGATGGCAACAAACTGCCAGACCTGAATTTCTTCGGTGTACAAATTGAGGGCAGGGCGATTGTGGGTGGCGATGCAAAAATTGCATCTATCAGCGCCGCGTCAATCATTGCCAAGGTTCATCGTGACCAGATGATGCGCCGCATGGATGTCATCTACCCTGACTACGGTTTCAGGCAGCACAAGGGTTATGGGACAGCCGCCCATCGCGAGTGTATTGGCCGCTTCGGGCCGTGTCCGCAACATCGCCGCTCATTTCGTCCGATTTCTTTTTACGGATAGATTGATATTGAGCTGCAGTCAGTCGATCATTCCCTATTCCAGCCCGGGTTAGCCCGATCTCAATAAGCTGCCCGTTGAGACAAACTAAAGTGATTTCGTGACCACGCCATTCGTCCATCTGCATCTGCACACCGAATACTCCATTGTCGATAGCACAGTGCGTATTCCGGCACTGATGCAGCAATGTGCCGAATTTGAAATGCCGGCGGTTGCGCTGACGGACCAGAGTAATCTTTTTGGGCTGATTAAATTTTATCGCAAGGCGTCTGCATTCGGCATTAAGCCGTTGATCGGTGTCGATCTTCGCATCAGGAACGCTGAGGAAGACGAACGGCCTTTTCACCTGGTGGTTCTGTGCCAGAATCTGCACGGCTATCGCAACCTGAATCAACTGGTCAGCCGGTCTTACCTTGAGGGCCAGCATCGCGGCGTGCCGATGGTTGAGCCGGATTGGCTGGACAACGACAGTACAGCGGGTTTGATTGCCCTCTCAGCAGGCATACATGGAGACATCGGTAGAGCTTTGACCGCCGGTCAGGCCGACCTCGCCGAAGAACGACTTCTGCACTGGCAATCGATATTCGGCGATCGCTTCTATGTGGAAGTGACACGCATGGGACGGCCTGGCGAAGAAGCCGTCCTGCAGGGTGCGATCAAGCTTGCCGCGCGGCTGTCTGTGCCGGTTGTCGCAAGCAACGATGTGCGATTCATCGCAGCAGATGACTATCCGGTGCATGAGGCGCGCGTCTGTATCCAGCAGGGGCGCACGCTGGCTGATCCGGGCCGACCGAAAATCTACAGCGAGCAGCAATACCTCAAAAGCAGCGATGAAATGGTGGCATTGTTTGAGGACATCCCCGAGGCTCTGGAAAACACGCTCGAAATCGCACGTCGCTGCAGTCTTGACCTGCGCCTCGGTGAAACATTCCTGCCCGAGTTTCCGGTTCCCGAGGGACAGTCGACCGATGAATTCCTTGCGTCAGAGTCGCAACAAGGGCTGGAGGCTTTCCTGCGCAGGAAGATGCTCCAGGATGGCGTTCCGGCCGATGGTTTCAATGCCATGGCCGCGCCCTACCGTTCCCGCCTGGAAACAGAGTTGTCTGTCATCTGCGGTATGGGTTTTCCGGGCTATTTCCTGATCGTCGCCGATTTTATTCGCTGGGCCAAAGATCAGCAGATTCCGGTCGGGCCTGGACGTGGTTCCGGGGCGGGATCACTGGTCGCCTATGTTCTTGGCATTACCGATCTCGACCCGCTGGAATACGATCTGCTGTTCGAGCGCTTTCTGAACTCCGAACGCGTATCGATGCCTGATTTCGACATCGATTTTTGCATGGAGGGCCGCGACCGGGTCATCGAATACGTGGCGGATCGCTACGGGCGCGAGCAGGTATCGCAAATCATTACCTATGGCACGATGGCGGCCAAAGCGGTGATCAGGGATGTCGGCCGGGTGCTCGGACATCCTTATGGCCTCGTTGATCGCATTGCCAAGCTGGTGCCCTTCGAAGTCGGCATAACGCTGGACAAGGCGCTCGAAGACGAAGAAGAACTGGCGAGCCTGGTGCGCGACGATGAGGAAGTCGCCGGAATTATGGATCTGGCACAAGCGCTAGAGGGGCTTGTGCGAAATGCCGGCAAGCATGCAGGTGGTGTGGTGATTGCACCAACGAAGTTGACCGACTTCACATCACTGTATTGCGAAGATGGCGGCGTCAATTCTGTCACGCAGCTGGACAAGGATGACGTCGAAGCCGCAGGCCTGGTCAAGTTCGACTTTCTCGGTTTGAAGACACTGACCATTATCGACTGGGCCGTGCGCACTATTCACGCAGACAATCCTGAAAGCAAACTGGATATTGCGACCATTCCGCTGGACGACGGCAAGACGTTTGCCCTTTTGCAGGCATGGCAAACGCGGGCTGTTTTCCAGCTCGAGTCACCCGGCATGCGCGACCTGGTCAAACGATTGCAGCCCGACCAGTTTGACGATCTGGTCGCGCTGGTTGCGCTCTTTCGGCCTGGCCCACTGCAATCCGGCATGGTCGATGACTTCGTGGCACGCAAGCACGACGTCAATAAAGCGGATATCGACTATCTGCATCCCGATCTCAAGCATGTGCTGGAACCCACTTACGGCGTCATCCTGTACCAGGAGCAGGTGATGCAGATTGCGCAGGTGCTTGCCGGCTACACGCTGGGCGGTGCAGACCTGTTGCGTCGCGCAATGGGTAAAAAGAATGCGGAGGAAATGGCCAAGCAGCGGGAAATTTTCCTCGAAGGCTCGATATCGAGAGGCGTGGCGGAGCGCACCGCAACGCGAATTTTCGACCTGATGGAGAAGTTTGCCGGTTACGGCTTTAACAAGTCGCACTCTGCCGCTTATGCTTTGATCTCTTATCAGACTGCGTATCTGAAAGCGCACTATCCGGCTGCGTATATGGCGGCGGCCATGAGTGCGGATCTCGATCACACCGACCGTTTGGTTATGGTCAAAGATGATTGTCGCAAGATTGGCTTGAATATGCTTTCGCCCGATGTCAATCAGTCGGGATACCACTTCACCACGGCGGACGACAAGACGATTCTCTACGGCCTGGGCGCCATCACAGCGCAGTCGAGGCCGTTATTGAAGAGCGGGAGAACGCGGGCGAATTTTCGAATCTCAATGAGTTCTGCAGGCGGGTTGATAGCGAGCGGATCAACAAGCGCGCGCTGGAAGCGATGATTAAATCGGGCGCGATGGATAGTTTTGGACTATCGCGCCGCACACTGGTCCAGGAAATGCCGGCGGCCGTGAAAGGTGCCGATCAGGAAGCGAGGGCAGCCGCTGCTGGACAGAACGATATGTTTGGCGTGGCGGAAGCCGTTGCCCCGGAGCCGACACAGGCGCCGGCACAACTGGCAGAGTGGACCCCACGGGAACGTCTGGCCAATGAAAAAACGGCACTCGGACTTTATCTCACGGGTCATCCGTTCGATGCTGTCCGGTATGACGCACGTTACCTGGTGGACGGAAAACTCGTGGACATAGCATCGGAGCCCGCGCCGCAAACTGCCAGCGGTGCGCGTAACTACGCCCAGCCACGCAGGGAAGTGACGGTGGCCGGGTTAATCGTTGAAGTGAAGAAACGCGGCAATCGAGTCAGCGTGAAGCTGGATGACGATTCCGGGCGACTGGAGTTGAGTCTCTTTAGTGAAGCCTTTCAGGAGTTTCGCGACTTGCTGGTCGAGGATGAGATCGTCGTCGTTACCGGCACACTTCGCTATGACGACTTCATTGGCGCCTGGCAGGTCAATGCAAAAACGGTCCGCAAAATTGACCGCGTTATTGAATCGAAGGCCAGTTGTATGGTCTTGAACCTCGCGGCAAACGGGCACGGCGAGAACCTGTTGCATCAACTGCATGATGTGCTGCTGCCATACCGGGAAGGAAACTGCGATGTCGCCGTGCAGTACGTAGGCGATGAAGCCGCTGCGCGCCTCAACCTGGGCCCGGACTGGACTGTACGTCCCAGTCGCGAGTTGCGGGACAAACTGACCGAGTTGCTGGGCCATGACAGTGTGCGATTGCTGTACGCACATGGCCGGGAAATGCGGTAGAGTCCCATTTTTACGTAGCCAACGGTCAAAGCGATCAGCATGGATCTCAAGTTTCTCGAATTTGAACAACCGATTGCAGAACTCGAAGCAA
>QIHS01000279.1 GCA_003229095.1 Woeseia sp.
GCCGATTCTGAACGATTGAGCCGCCTTGACAGGTCTGCAATATTGGCGATACCTCGCTCAATTGCCTCCATGGCAATATCGGTTCTAATCTTTGTGATGTAGCGGGCTCTGCTTGGTCCAGTGAGCATGGCTTCGGTGACACTAGTTCGTTGCAGGTGATGTCGGATGATTGATTCCACTGTTTGCGTGGTCATTCGCAGCTTTTTCATAGTTGGTTTGCCAGTGATTGCGGCCGGGCTCTCAAGTGCTTCATCTTCTTCGTTGCCACCTTTTTGATATCGGGATAAATCCTTCTCACTATCACTACGCATGAACGTCACGTAGCGCTGTCGCGCAGTTCGTTTCATCGTACCGAACATCCGCAGCACGGTGCCCGTCTCTAACCAGCTTTTCTCCAGTTGCCCCGTGTATACAAGATGACTGCTCCAGCAATAGTGATCCATGTCATCAACCATACCGGCCCTTACCGGGTTGTTATGAATGTAGCGGATCAGCCCTTTGAGGTAGTTGTCCTCTTGCACGAGAAAAGCACCATGCCGGCGCTCAAAAAGGTGGCCGGTACGTTGCTGCTGTATATTGACTTTCCGTGAGTACTGGCTGGCGGCAAACCGGACGGTTGAAGCAAGCGGCTCCTCTGCAACTTGTACAATCATATGCACATGATTGGTCATCCAGCAGTAACCATGAATGCGGGCTTCATAGCGGTCCAGTGCGGTGACCAGCACGGATTCCCAAAGGGTCCTGTCCGATTGACAGAAGAAAATATTCTGACGATTATTTCCACGCAAAGTCACGTGGTATATCGCACCAGGGAAATGGATTCGAAGTTTACGTGCCATGGATTCAGCATAGGCTTCGGCACCTAATCGCGAAACGTCTGAATGCGGTTAATACCTGCAGAAACTTAAGTACTTTTACACTGGCGCCTTTTACCCCACCGGCACCTTTTCCGATACCTGCAGAAACTTAAGTACCTTTACACCGGCACCTTTGCCGCCGGCACCTTTGCCGCCCCGGCACCTTTGCCGCCCGCGTATGCCTCAGAACTTGCCGTTGTCGTTTTTCCACTCGCTGCGTGGCGCGATTTTTTCGGTGGTGTCCCAATGCTCCACCACTTTGCTTTTTGCGAGTCGAAATAGATCATAGAAGGCGGTATGGACACCGCTGTGGTTGCCCTCGCTGACACAAAGGACAAAGCTTCCCTCGGCGAGAATGCAATGCACGCGACAATAATCGATACGTCTACCGCTCTTATCCTCGACTTCCAGTGCGGATCGGAGAGCGGACACGCCATCTCCAAGCCGCGGGTTATGCTCGGCGTAGGTATCTTCATCGACAAAATCTGCAATCCGGTCGAGATGCCCGTCGACAAGCACGATTTCAACAAAAGATTGAACCAAGGCACGATTGCTTTCCGTCAGTTCGAGATCAACGGCCTCGGTCGGACCATCAACCATGATGCGGCCGGACTGGTTTGGCCCATGTCTTTCCTGGATATTGTCCCAGTGCTCCACTGCCTGGCCGTCTTCGAATCTGAACACTTCGAAGCCGATCTTACGGCTCGCGAAATCGTACTCTGTATGTGCAAAAACGAAATCGCCATCTTCAAAAGCGCGTACGATATTCACCCTGGGTGAGGTCTTGGACAGGCGCTGGAAGAGGGCCGCCAAACCCTCGCTGCCTTCCCGGGTTTGGGGGTTGTGCTGAATGTACTTCGCTTCATTAACGACAGCGACCGGGCCGGGATCACCGGTCTCGATACTTTTTAGTAATGCCCGAATCTGGTCTTTCCTGGTCACAGTCATGATGTCTATAACACGGCGAAGTGTGCCGCCTATTGTGCGTCCGGAACCCACGGGAACGGACCCATCCAGAGGTCGGTCATCAGCCGCAGGGTGTTCATTTCCAGCCACTCATCATAACCGACCCAATGTGAATATTGAGGCAGTCTGACGGCTTTCGGAATGTCCATAAAGCCTGTGCCCTTTTCGAACTCAGCCAGAATTGCATTGCGTAGATCACGTATGAACTGGCGCTCTTCTTCAACATGTGTAAGCGTGCAACCATCCATCGCCTCTTCTATTGGAAGTTCGTTGTGCGAACAAACAGCGATGTCGAAATCCATTTCGAGAATTTCGCCAAGGCTGCGCTCCCATTCCCCGATATTAAAGTCCGGCACCACCGAGAACATGACCCGGTTCGGTGAGACCAGGTCTGCGATATAGGCGACCCGACGTTCCGGAACGGTGAAAATCGTCAGGCCCATGCCATGATTGAGACCCAGATACTGTGCTGTCACGGCGAAGTCGCCCATATCAAAGTCTTTACGATTTTCGGACCATGTAATGTCTGGCAAAGCGGTATCCCGGCCTGGATTGGCCGCCACCCAGTCTGCCGCGCGCTGATGCATCACGGTCTGCGCGCCAGCGTTTGAGAACACCTGCCCGCCGCTGGCATGATCCCAGTGATTGTGGCTGATAAAAGCGTATTTGATTGGCTTGTCCGTAACGCTCTGAACGGCTTCGATCAATTTTTGAGAATGACCGGAATGAAATGTTTCGAAAACGGCAACGCCGTCCTCTCCAATGACGAACATCGAGTGGTTCCCTTCTCCCAGCGTGAAACTGTAAACGCTAGCGCTGATTTCACGAACGCCACTGTTCTCGTCGGCAGCAAGCACAGAGGAAGTAGAAAAAATGGATACCAAAACCACAATTGAAAAATTTCTAAACTGATCTGACACGTCATTATTCCCTGCTGATATTTTTGCGAGCGTGACGGTTGAAGCTGAAGTCAATACAGCCCTTTCCACTGGGGTCGATCCTATCATTGGAACGGCGAATCTTTAGGGAATAAAACGGACACTGCCGCAAGTTTTCAGGCAAGAAGAAAGCAGGCCGCACTTCCGGGGGCGGCCTCTTTTCTTGGTAGCGGGGCGCGCTATTGGACTAGTGCCGGGTCGATGCCCTTGATGCTCAAATGGCGCCGCCATGGCAACAAACAGACGAAAGAATGATAACGCGACAATTCAGACAACGTTTCCAGTCCTCAACGTTTGCTTCCATTAGCTTCTTGTAGTGGACTGATTCGCCACTTGCCCCCGAAGGAGAGTCCGTAAGTTGAAGTCGTCACCACCCAGGTCGACTTCGTCCCAATACTCCGGGAATCGATTGGCAGTCCGAACAGTCGATTTGAATACGAGCATTTTCCCGGAGAAAACTTCGTTCATTGAACGAAAATGAAAAGGACGTGAAACTCTGTAGTTATTTTGCACGGCTAATCCGAGCATCGAGGAGCACGACTGGTTACTCACTCATCCGAGAAAACAGAATAAGAGCCACCACTTCGATCTAGCGGAACAGCTCCTTAAAACTCGACTCCGGATACTCGACAATGGTATCGGCAAGCGTCTGCATTTCGACGTGCTTATCATAGAGCTGGGGCTCCGGTCTTAGCAGATGATATTGCCTGAATCGCCAAAACGACGTTGCTACAGCCGCATATACCGCAAATGCCTGCAAAGATTCTCGTTCGACTGACTCGACAGTCATATCGTTCTGGTAACCGCGGAGAAATTGTCTCGCTTTCTGGAAAGAGATACCGTGCGGATCTCGGCATGTTCCGACGATCACCATTCCCAGATCGAAACTGCGGTAGTAGTGGCAAGCTTCTTCGAAATCGATAATCGCCATGAGCCGATCGTCCTGAACAATCAGGTTGTCGAAGAAGACGTCACCGTGAATCAATGTCATTGGCAATTGCTGAGGAATCTGCTCTTGCAAATAGCGTTTCTTCTCCGATAACCAGTCGATATAGGCATGGTCAAGTTTTGAATCTATCACCTCAGTGAAACAGCTACGGCCGTAGGGAAACGATTCAGGCAGGTAAGAAGGTGCGGAAACCTCATGTAGCCGGGCCATTTCCTCGCCCAACTGAACCAGTACTTTCCCGCTTATGTTGTCCGTTATGTCTCCACCGACGTAACGCTTCAACATGACTGGTTTTTCATCGTGCAGTATTACCATGGGCCCGCCGTCAGGCGGAATAACCACTCTGGACGTGTGAATACCGTGATCGGCCAAATGGGCCAGTAGGCTTGCGAGGTCTGTTGCCTGCTTTAACGACTTTTGATCGCAAATTGTCAGAACGTACTTTCCCGAACTCGTTTCAAGGTAATAGTTGGTGTTCTCGCGTCCGCCGTCCATGACGGAGAAAACCGCAATGTCATCAATTCCGAACCGACGAGCAAGATCCTCGACCGCAGTCCTGTCCAGCCGAGCATAAAGTGGCATCAAATACCGACGTGTGGACTTAAGATGGTTTTACGAAATCAATGAGGAGGACATCTCTGTACCCACCACCGTCGAGCTCGCTGCAGACAATCGGCGAGACGCTGTGCCACAACGAATGGTCAAAATAGTAGGAATCGAAGTAAGACTTCTGCGTCCAATCGGCTTGCGGAACTCCCGTCGGATTCGGACCATTGCCGTAAAAGTAATTGATCCCACCACTAATATTTTGGCGAGAAATTAAATGTTGCGAAGTAAAGTGTTCGTCATCACGGTGGATACCCTCGGGCGTGGGGCTACCCGGCACTCCAGGCGTCGCGATTATCCGAATTTGATGAACACCGATCAGCCAGTCACCCTTGATGTGTTTGTTCGATGTCAGCTGAGCCAAGTCAAACAGTATCAGTTCGCGCAGAAACGGATTTTCGACGGTATTCGCGCCCAGTGCTGCGAAGAATCTTTGCTCACCACCGTTGAGGGGGTTGACTTCAATGCTCTGATAAAAGGGTGCGCCCTGAATGTGGGCCAATTGACCGGTCGTGGAAGACAGCCGGTACAGCCCGTATCGCCGCAATCGGTAACATCCGCCGCCGGCCATGTAGGGATCTGGCTCAAGATACGCCCAATCTCGCCTGAAGGCCTCTCCAGAGCCATTCAAATCTGGTGAAAACGAGAAATCATGGGAAGGGACGAGTGCGTAATGGCGTTGCTCAATACTGCTGCTTATGTCGGCACAAACGGTGATCACTTTTTTTATCTCTTGAATCGGCCCAGTAGTATACAGGGATGCAACCGTGTCGTCCGGCCCGCTATTCCCTCGGCAATTCTTTAGGCTACAAAACGAACACTGGCGCAAGTTTCCAGACAAGACGAAAAGCTGGCCCCGCTTCTGAGATATGAACTATTGAAACTGCTTAAGTAGCAACTGCCTGAGTACGGCACAGGCCACGCCGACCGTTATCGTCGAAATTGTCATTGATACACGGATTTTCAGTTTGGCGGTGAGAGCTCCCAGGCTATATTTTTCACAAGGTCATCCGGTTGCCCGTTGTTCGATCGCATCACTGTGTATGACGATGCGCAACTTATTCACATAAGTCTCCCACACTGCCTTTATCACTTGTGACGGTCGAATCGTAGTCGATCGTCAAGCGTGGTCCATGTGTATTGAAATTATTTCTTTCTATCCTCGCTCTTGTGTCAAACTCGGACAACAGAATTTTGGAGGTTGCACATTGTGGCTGACAGTTTCCCTGGCCCGAAAACACGAGCAGCACTTGAACGCGGCATTCCATTGTTCAAGAACGGGTTGCGGTTCGATGCCGAATTGGAGCGAGCCGGGCAACGGGGGTTTCGTCCGGTACGGCAGATCGTTATCGATAAGGCCGAGGGAGACTTCGTCTGGGACCTCGACGGCAACCGCTACATCGATTTTCAGAACGGTTGGGCGACAAACCCGCTTGGCAACTGCCATGCCGAAATTCTTGAGGCGGTAGAGGCAGCCAATCGGCGCTATGGCTTCCACTATGATCACCCACTACGTTACGAACTGGCCGAAATGCTCGCCGACATCATGCCGGGCGGTGCGCTGCCACGAAGCAACTATGAGGTGTCAGGCACAGGGCGGATGTGGGGCATCGAACATTATGATGTTGTACCCGATATCCTCGTGTACGGTAAAAACGTGTCCGGTGGTATTGCACCACAGTGTGGAATCTCCGCGCGTGACGAAATCATGGGTGATAACAAAGATTTCGCATCCGGCTCGACGTTTGCCGGAACGCCCGCAGGGTGCGCCGCCGCGATCAGGACACGATGCAAGACGCTATTCGGCACGTCGAAAAACACGGTCACGCCGAAGGTGATGCAGAAGCCTACCCAAGCGGTGTTGCGGGCTTCTAAGTAGTCGCAGCGCAGAGAGTACAAATCATCAGCACGGGTGGCAATCCGCTGTTCGCCGTTTTGACTACCTGGCAGACCAGCCGTCATCGAACTGGAATACGGGTGAAGCACTGATTACGTTGACCGTCTTTGTGCTACGCGTTTCCCTTGCCCGGATGGCACAGAAATATTCTTTATTGTCATTTTCAGCTCAGCTCCTCAATGGCTCGATGCGCTTGCATGACAGCCGACTCGAACATCGCGCTACCACCGGCGTCCGAGTTTGCAACGGCGATGCGCCCAAAGGGTTTACGGCCGCGAACATGGGGTCGTCGTTCATCATCCGTGCCGCCCAACCACGGATCGCCGAAATCCCAGAAGCCGTCCGAATATCCATGAGCCCAGCGATTCACTGTAATGCCCGCAATATCCCTCGCCGGGTCGAAGTCGCCTCCGGACAGGAGACCGGTCAATTGATGCCGAATATTTCGCTCCATCGTTTCAAACGATGTTGCGAGAAGTTCGTGCCGGCCGAGCCTTCGCTGTTCTCTTACCGAATGCCCTTCATTATTGCGATGCGGGAATCGCTCCATGTGGACAACAATCGGCTCGTCCGGGTCGTCGGGGTAATCCTGTCCGCCGAAGCTGACCGGAAAGTCGAGCATCATCTTCGGGTGATAACTGCCGGATGAGACCGCGCCGCCGATGCCAAGCTCTTTCCAGGCGCGCCAATTCCTGAGAAGGACATTGGTATAAAGGATCGGGCTCTTGACGGGCATGGCGAGTGCTTCGCGCTGGCCTTTGGGCAATTCCGGGCATAGCGACGGAATGATCGCGTTGTAGCAAGCCATGACACAGTGCTTTGCCCGGACTCGATACGCCTGACCATCCCGGACATAGTCGATATTGACCTGTTTCGCTTTGCGCGGATTGCCATCATGGGATACGCGCACCACCGTGCTGTTCAGTCGAAGTCGTACCGGCGCCTCTGGGACATCCAACCGGTTATAGTCGAATCGTGCACCGAGAATATCCTCGAATGTCGAACCCGCCGCGACACCAGGGATCATTTTCCGCACCAGCAGTCGCGCCACCGACGCATTGCCATCCGGGAAATGATAGATGTACGGTTCGTCATCCTGGTAACCCGCATACCCGGTCGCGCCGGCTCCCGGCAACCCAAGCCAGTTGAGCGCATTGTCCGTTGTCAGGACTTCAATGCCGCCGGCGAAGTCCAGCGCCAGATCCTGCAAAACCGCGAACACTTCGGGTTCACGAATGTCCAGATGTCGTTCGAGGAACTCGCGATAACTAATGCCGTACAGATACTCCTCCTCCTCGTCCTCCGGTAAGCCAAGCTGGTTTTTGTCAGTCGTCAGAAGTCGAAGGAACTCACTTCTGGCAGTAGCGGACATCGGCATCTGCGCGACCGCCTCGTCAGGGGTCGCACCCGTGGCCAATGGCAAATATTGCAAGGGGCCAAGTTCGAATCGAACCAACCGATCGAGACCCCAGTTCTCCTTGTCGAAGTGAATTCCGGCCGCGAGCCCGTGACGCTTATAAAAACTCTGGTCATATGCATCACCAAGGCGATTGACGTCGATGCCGAGGTCCTTAAGTAATGATTTCACGATATCCGGGTAGAACGACGGTTCCTCAAGCGACTGGCTGCCGCCAAAGCCAACGACAGTTTGTCCATCGACACCAAACTCGTTGCGTTTCGCGTGGCCACCGAAGTCGTCGTGGTTGTCGAGGAGCAATACTCGCGCTTTCGGCTTGTCCTGGAGATAAAAATGCGCTGCAGCGAGTCCGCTGAGACCGGCACCTACGACGACGAGATCATAGATTCCGTCATCCGGCTGCGTAACCGGGCCCCAGTCGCGTTTGCCCTCGCGGGCCAGTTTGTGGGCGACTTCGAACGATCCGTTGTGATTGCCACGCAGGCCGGTGAGGCTCGGTGGATAGTACAGGCGGCCAGCTTTCTCGGCCGCAAGTACGTCGTCGGCCAGCGCTGCGCCAGGTACGAATGACGCCGCTGCAAGCGCGCCGAACCCGTGCAGAATATCGCGGCGCGAAATTGCCCGCTCTATTCCCAGGTCCCTATCAGCGTATTTGCTCATTTGCTGTTTCCAAAGTACTGAGGCCGAAAAGAATAACTGCTTGAGCCGACGTCGGTATTGTCGTCAACTGCTCAGACGTTGTACAACTGAGCCTATACGCATAGCCAGCGAAATTCTTCTGGTCTCACGAGTATTCACCGACTATGCGAGCCATTCTTCAACGCTTTTTCTGTCTTGCATTCCGAGGTAGGGGCTGATGTAAGTGGCAAGCACGTCGCAAGTCAGCCGTAGTAGCCGCTGGGTGAGATACGCAAGCATAGGCAGTTCATCTGAACGGCAAAAACTTCGCGGCAACGCTCGATCACCTGGTACTTCGCTTCTGATCGCTCGCAAAGAACATTGCTTCACGTTTGAACTCCGCCGAGTCTTTTCTTCGTTTTGGCATGACACTCATCCATGGTCATTATCGGCCTTTTCAGATGTGCCCGCGATAGTGGGGTAAAACCCGACATCACTGCCAATATCAGTATTAATACTCAAGATGTCGACATGACCATGGTTGGTAGCTACAGCGTGACTTATAATGTCTCAGATGCTGTTGGTAACGTGGCGATTCCAATGAGTCGCACCATCAATGTGGTTGCTGCTCCTGGCAGTGGAAGTGCTGAAGAGGACTCAGGTGGTGGTGGTAGTGTCAGTTTCTTGCTTTTGCTGAACTTATTGTTAGTGAAATATGGACTTGTCTTTACCAGGGTAATTAGCAAGAAGAGAAAAACATGTGGCTTGCCCCGTCATAATTAGTCCAGTCGCTATGTTAGGGTTTCTCGTTCTTGGAGGAACTGAATAGGGGCAATCGATTTACAGAAGAAGCAGGTCATTCGGATATTGCAGAAAGCTGCTTGAATTCGCGACAATCGTTTCCGACGCGCTGGAAAAAGCGTTGTCGGAGTTTAAGATTTTCCACAACGCGCCGTAGCGGCTTTTAGTCCTGATCGTTTCCCTTGTGCCTGTAGTGGCGATGTTCGCCTGAGCGTCGGCCGACACTCCAAACCAGTTCGTAACCACGGCCGGTCAACCAGGAGTCGATGGAAGCACCGTCGGGCATCTTGTCGCGGTCTCCCTTTGAATGAATTTCCATGAAGAAATCTCGAGGAGGGTTCTCACCGATCAGATCTGCGAAGCCCCCTATCACCTGCCCTTCGGCGCCCTCGACGTCGATCTTGACGATGGTCGGCAAATCTCCGGTGCTTGTTGCGAAACTGGCCGCCGTCGTCAGCGGTACGCTAATACTGTCGGTGGAACCTTTATCTTCGGCGATCGAATGGCGCCCCTCCCCGGCTGTACCGCGGATGAAAAGCTGCACTTCGCCCTCTGATGTGCCTAGCGCCAGGCGCTGAGGAATAACTCTCCCCGTTAAGCCATTCAACGCTATGTTCTTCTGCAGTTGATCGAAATTCCTGGGTTCCGGCTCAAAGCTGTGCACCTTCGAGTTCGACCCGGAGGGGTGCAGCGCCAAAAGAAGGCTGATAAGACCAATGTTGGCGCCGACGTCGTATATCGTATCGCCGTTCTGCAGGTGATCCCGCATGCGTGTCACAAGATCGTTCTCATGAGAGATTTTCTTGGCCCGCTTCAGCTCCCTTCGTGCCGAAATATCAAGCTTGACGGGCTGGCCCAGGAGTTCTGTATCCAGAATAGTCCGTTTTCCGAATACCCGGTTAGTCAAAAAGCGCAGTGTGTCCATGAGCATAGAGTCTGTAGCGTCGCACCATTTAAGTCAAAAAAACC
>QIHS01000114.1 GCA_003229095.1 Woeseia sp.
GAATTCCGTACGACAGCTGTCAACCACTGCGCATCCGATACGTTAAATAGTCATGATTCCGGGAAGGGAGTCAAGGCAATTGAAAAGGATCAAGATGGAACTCATCGACAACAGTATCAGGATGGCAGGCTAATGAGCGCCTGCATGACCAGTTTTGCGGTATCTTGCGATGCTGAGGGTCAGACGGGAGTTGATACGCTGCAACGCGAGGCCAAGCTTAACCGGTTTTTTGCTGACGTTGAAAAACGTGCGTTGCGGATCGCGGAAATCAGCATTCGTGATCGCGACGAAGCGCAAGATCTGGTGCAGGATGCCATGATCAAACTGGTGCGTAACTATGCGGATCGGCCGACGGATGAATGGACGCCGCTTTTCTACCGGATCCTGCAAAACCGGATTCGTGACTGGCAGCGGCGGCAGATGGTACGCAATCGGGTCATGGTTTTTTTTGGTCGTGGCAAGCAGGATGAAGATTACGATCCTGTCGCGGCGGCGCCGGACCCAATGGGAAGAACACCGGACGAGCAGCTGCAATCCAGCGAGGCAATGGAAAGCCTGGAGGGCGCCGTTGCAGATTTGCCAGGACGGCAAAGAGAAGCATTTATGCTGCGAACATTTGAAGGATTAAACGTCGCGGGTACGGCGGCTGCCATGGGGTGCAGTCAGGGCAGTGTGAAGACCCACTATTCACGCGCTGTCCACAGCTTGCGCGAAACACTGGGAGAACACTGGCAATGAACATGCGGCATGACGATAGCCCGGAGAAAGAGTTTGCCGACAAGGCAAAAGAACTGTTCGACGAAAGTGTCGATGGGCTGGACGGCGCGGCACTGTCACGTCTAAACCAGGGCCGTCACGCGGCACTGGCCGAACTTAAATCCGGCAGGCGCAGCTTCAGGCAATGGGTGCCGGCCGCGGGTGTGGCTGCAACAGGCGTTCTGGCACTGCTGCTCTGGAATGGAGCGCCACAAATAGAAGAATTGTCCACACCGGCAGTTGCTTCCGATATGGAGATACTGCTCACGGAAGACAGCCTGGAAATGCTGCAGGATCTGGAGTTTTACAGCTGGATCGATTTTGAAAATGAATCTGAACAGGGGCAGGAACCGGCGAACAATGTCGGTTAAGCATAGCCATGCAGACGTTACCCTCAGACTCGCTATCGTGTGCGGATTGTGCAGTTACAGCGGCGTCGTACTGGCGGATGATACGGAGCAGCCTGATATGGCGTTTCTTGAATACCTGGGTAGCTGGGAAGCATCGGATGAAGACTGGATCTTGTTCACAGCGGACGCAGAAGAAGACACAGAGTCCGATGATGAAAAGAGCGATTCTGAGCCGCAGGCAGAAAAGGTAGCGGAGTTGGATGATGAATAGGAAATATTTGATATCGATTGTCGTCGCCTTGCTGTTGTCATTTGGCAATGCGGCAGCGCAGGACGAAGATGTTAGCTGGGATAGTCTAAGCGACGCGCAGAAAGAAACACTCGCACCCTTTTTTGACAATTGGAAGTCGCTACCCGCGGAACGCCGTACGCGACTTGCTGCAGGCGCGCATCGCTTTGCGGAAATGGACGCCGATCAACGCGCTGCAGCCCGCGATCGTTTTAACACCTGGGGTGAACTGGATGACACTCAGCGCGAAGCCATTCGTGATCGTTATCGTCAGTTCCAGAATTTGCCGCCTCGGGAAAAATCGCGCATTCGGGACAATTACCGACGCTATAGTCAGCTGTCTCCCGATCGACGGCGGCAGCTGCGCAAGCGATTTCGTGACATGTCGCCGGACCAGCGGCGCAAAGCCCGCGATCGGGTGCGACAACGGCAGCAGCATCGTCGACCAAGGCCCACGGACCGGTCATAGTCGCTCAGCACCCCATAGCCGAACTCGCGGGCTAGGCATTCGTGTGAACGTGCGGCACACTACCCGATAGATTGGGTAGGGGTAGCAAATGCTCTACGGCGCCGCATCAGATATCTCACAACAGGTCCTCCGTACGGATGTGGCTGGCATGCCGCTTGAGTGGATCGACTACCGCGAGGCGGTGCGTCTCTATCACAACGAGCAGGTCGCCTATGCCTGTGGCACGCGCCTCTATACTGTGTTCGGTGGTTTCAGTGCGATCAATGGTCGCCGCAGCCGCGTTGACGTCAGCTCGATCATTGCAACAGAAGGCACCAGCCAGGGCTTGATCTACGTCAGGGACAAATATGTTCCGCCGTTGAATAACCGCACGTTGTTTAAACGCGATGCGAATCTCTGCCTCTACTGTGCGTTGCGCTTTCCGACTCGCGACCTCACGCGCGATCACATCACCCCATTGTCACAAGGTGGCAAAGACGTATGGAACAATGTTGCCGCTGCCTGTCGCCGTTGTAATAACCACAAGGGCGGGCGAACACCAGAGCAGGCATCCATGCAACTCATCGCCGTTCCGTTTACGCCAACCTATGCCGAATACATATACCTGAAAGGGCGCCGCGTGCTGGTCGACCAGATGCAATACCTGTTGGCACACATTTGCATGCGAGGCTCACGGATCACCTGACAGACGGTGAAACCATTTTCGATGAAGTCTGAATTGGCAAAGCGCAGCGGACGGCAATGCAATACCTGATTGATGCAAGTGTGTACATATTCCGGGCGTATTATTCCATGCCCGACGATATGGTCGATGGTGACGGCAATCCCGTCAATGCGCTATACGGTTTTTCCCGATTTATCGGCGACTTCATGGAACAGGTTAAGCCGGATCAAATTGCTGTGCTGTTCGATGAAAGTCTGAGCAAATCATTTCGCGTCGAAATTTACCCGGAGTACAAGGCGAACCGGGATCCGGCACCACCGGAACTCAAACGCCAGTTCGAGCAATGCCGACGGTTCGTAAAAGCGTTCGGACTGATGAGCTGCGCGCATCCTCGTTACGAGGCAGACGACCTGATTGGCACGCTGGTAACAGAAGGTCGTGCAAAGGGCATTCCTTCGACCGTTGTCACACGCGACAAGGATCTGGCGCAACTCGTAACCCGGGAAGATGTGTTCTGGGATTACGCTGGCAAAGGCAAAGTGACCTACGATAAAATTCCTGAACACTTTGGCGTCTGGCCGGAGCAGATTGCGGACTTCCTGGCGCTCGCCGGTGACAGCGTCGACAACATTAAAGGTGTGCCGGGCGTCGGCAAAAAAACAGCAACGGCTCTGCTGCAACACTACGGTTCGCTGGAAAAAATTTACGCGAATCTGGATTCAGTGCACGAAGTCAACGTGCGCGGTGCAAAAACACTCGCGCAAAAACTCGATACGCACAAAGACGCTGCTGATCTCGCACGGCGGTTGACCGGCATTGCCTGTGATGCGCCAATCGAGCGTCCAAAAACCGGTCTGAAACCGGTCGCGCCCGATATGGGCGCACTGTTCGCGCTCTATGACGAGGCTGG
Source organism: Woeseia sp. (assembly GCA_003229095.1). GTDB lineage: Bacteria > Pseudomonadota > Gammaproteobacteria > Steroidobacterales > Woeseiaceae > SZUA-117. Next base: position 3,439 of record QIHS01000114.1, read on the forward strand.
CATCGGTATGGCGCTGCGGCGGCAGGCAGAGCGGGTGGCCGATCTGCTCTGAAACGTGAGAGCCAAAAGGACCCTATAATAGTCTTATGCCCCACTGGCAAAGTCTTTTCTCTACCCTTCGTGAGCACGACATCAATGTGTCGGATCACGATATGCCGCGTCCGGTTGGCGGAGGCGACATTAACTCGGCCTGGCAAGTAAGGGTGGACGAGCACCCTGTATTTCTGAAAACCGGCGCTGCCGATGCCTGCGATATGTTTCAAGCCGAGGCCGACGGATTAAGGGAACTGGCGAACTCTGGCGCCATCAGGGTACCAAAAGTGCTCGGCTGCGTTTGCTCCGACAATGAAAGTCTGCTCGCGCTTGAGTGGCTGGACTTCGAATTGACGACAGATGCCACAGAGCGAACGCTCGGCCAACAACTTGCAAAGCAACATCGAAGTTGCTCGGATCGATTCGGCTGGTACCGCGACAACACTATCGGCTCAACGCCACAGCACAATGCGTGGAGCGACGACTGGGTGCAATTCTTCGCCGAGCAGCGGCTTGGCGTTCAGCTGGATCTGGCAGCACAAAACGGGTTTGTCGGCGATTTGCAAACGCTTGGCAAAACTCTTAAAGAAAACATTGGATGCTTCTTCAGGGACTACTGGCCTGAAGCATCATTGCTGCATGGAGATTTGTGGAGTGGCAATCGTGCGGTTGCCGACAGTGCGCCTGTCGTATTCGATCCCGCCGTCTACTACGGCGACAGGGAATCCGACATTGCGATGACAAAACTCTTCGGCGGGTTTTCGGATGATTTTTACGCCGCCTACGTAGAGACCTGGCCGCTGGCGGTGGGCCATGAGTCGCGAGTCTCGCTCTACCAGCTCTATCACATACTCAATCATTTGAATCTGTTCGGCTCGTCGTATCAGGGTCGGGCGTTGCGGCTTCTGCGCGAATTGACGGAGGGCCAGCAGTGACGATCGGTCCTTTTTACGCGGTACCTGATTCATCGACTTCGTATAGCTCGCCCAGATAGTCTTCATCGAACAGGAAAATCGGTGTTCCTTCCGGCGCGACGACCGACATGAACGCGCCTTCGAATCCGGGAAACTCTTTGTGCTCGAATCCATGTTTGGCGAGCGCAATCCAGATGGCATCTTTTTCACTGCAACGAAAGCAAAGAGACGGTCCCGTCAGCGCAATGCTCTCACTCAAACCCAGCGACAGGCCGGCGGCATTGAATCGCATGTGCGTTGTGGGTTCCTCGCGCATACGCAATAGCTCTGGCGCAAGCGGCGCCCAAAACCGTCCGGCTCGCAATGCATCTTTGACCGGGAGCACGATTTCAAACCAGCGACCACACATGGATCCGTTTGCGTCCTCGTCTGGCGGAGAAAACGTGCGCGCTTCGATCATCGTGATGAGATGACTGTCGCGATCGACGAAGCCAAGTTCATTGAACGCATCCTCATCAATTTGTAGATTGTGAAACTCGAAACCATGGTCCGACATTGAGCGGGCCGCTTTGGCCACCTCATGATGAACGAACGTCAGGGCGGGGCCGTCGAATTCCCGGTCATGCAGGCCGATGCATATTTCCCCATCGCTCACAATCGCGTACTTGTGAGGCCAGATGTCATTGCTCTCCAGTTCATGAAAGCCAAGCAGTTTGTAGAACCCAAGCGAATCAACAATATCTGCTGTTTGCACGCTGAACTCCAGAAACTTCCCTAACATGCGGCACCCATGTCACGCGCACGCTGCAGACTTTTCTCGAGCTGCCTTGCAGTTTCCGACGAGCTACGGTCGGCCGATGCTTCCGGCCAGCCGGCCACATTTTTTTCAATCAAACACGTGATCTTCACGGGCATTGAGTGCAGGAATGTAGCGTAGCTCGCCCCCGCCATTTGCCAAAAACTCCTTCGAGTAACGGATTTCGATTTCCTCAAGCGTTTCAAGGCAATCGACAGAGAAGCCGGGGCAAATGACGTCAATCTTGCCGGCTTTTTCCTGGCCCCATTGTGCGAGTGTATCTTCCGTATAGGGTTTCAGCCACGGCAGGCGCCCCACGCGTGACTGAAATGAAAGCTGCCATTCTTCATCGTTGAGTTCCAGGGCGCTGGCAAGCAGACGAGCTGTTTTCCAGCATTGGCAATGATAAGGATCGCCGTCGCTGAGCGTTTGTTCAGGCAAACCGTGAAATGACATGAGCAGTCGTTCGCCACGACCCTGCATATCCCAGAAGTCGCGTACACTCGATGCCAATGCGGAGATGTATCCATTGGCATCGTGATAATGGTTAACGAAATGAAGTTCAGGCACCCAGCGGCGGCGCGACAGGTGTCGGCTAAGCGCGTCGAACACAGATGCCGTCGTGGTGGCCGAATATTGCGGGTAAAGCGGCAGCACGATGATGCGTCGGACACTCTGGTCGTACATTCTTTGTAGCGCATTCGGAATGGACGGATTGCCATAAGACATGCCGACCTCGACATTTACGGCCGCGGAAAATCGCGCGGAAAGTTTTTCTTGTATGGACGCAGCGATGTCCCGCGTGTGCAACAATAGCGGCGACCCCTGTTCGGTCCAGATTTCGCGATAGGCGCGCGCTGATTTAGCCGGGCGCGTACGCAGAATGTAGCCGTGCAACATCGGCAGCCATATCCATCGCGGCAATTCGATTACACGCGGGTCGGACAGAAATTCCCGCAGATAGCGACGGACTGCCGCCGGGGTTGCCGCATCCGGCGTACCGAGATTGACCAACAGAACGCCCAGCGATTCGGGCAGCCCGTGTTCGTATTGTGGCGTTGATTCGTATTGCGGCATAACTTCGGCCAGGCGCGGCCAGACCGCGTAAGTGATTGAGGGACAATACTAAATTGGCAGGACACGCGCCAGTGATGGCGTATCATAGCGGCAAACCAGTAAGGAACCTGGCCAATGGCAGAAGAATTAAAAGAAAGCAGTCAGGACAATTCTACAGACCGTTGGACTCTGTTCAGAGACATTGCCGTTTTACAATTCAAACTTGTCGTCGATGGCTTGCGGGATCTGATACTGGTGCCGATATCGCTCGTGGTTGGTCTCATCAGCGTGGCCAAGGCAGATACCGGTCCTGACAACGAGTTTTACAAATTGCTGCGGCTAGGGAAAAAGAGCGAACGCTGGATCAATCTGTTCGGTGCGGCTGGCGAGGTGTCTCAGGATGAGAAACATCGGGTGAAATTTCCAAAGGATGATATTGACACGATTGTCGGCCGTGTAGAATCTTTGTTCGTCGAAGAATATCGCAAGGGCGGCATCACGAAGCAGGCGAAAGAAGGATTCGAGAGTGCGCTTTCGGCGCTAAACAAAATGACCCAGCGCAAAAATCAAAAACGATCCGGACAAGACTGACGGCCCGTTCGCCAGAAACTGAGCCAATTACTTTTGCAGATTGCGACCGCTGATTAGATCGTCAAGACTCGGCCGCGAACTATCCGCTCCCATGTCGCCGGCCTTCAGACGTTTCACGTAGTCTCTGTAGGCACGCATCGCCTGATAACCGAAAATCCAGCAGATAGGCAAGTTCGCGTAGATAATCACACCAAGCCCGATGCCAGTCAGGTTGTCCAGGTCGGCGCTGGTCTGAATGTGTCCCAGCGTCGCAACGATAATTAGCGAGCAATAGATGAGTCGGTACGGCAGCGCACTCTTGTTACCCCACATATACACGGCACCCTGTTCACCGTAGTAGCCCCAGGCGATGATCGTCGAGACGGCGAACAACCATGATGCTATGGTGATCAGCCATTTTCCCAGGCCGGGCGCGACGGAATCGAATGCCTTGGCAGTCAACGTTGCACCGACGTAGTCCTGGTAAAAACCGCCACCGACAATTTCCGGTTCGACGTCGCCTGGCAACGGATGCCATGACGCGACAAAACCTGTGTCGGTTTCTGTAACGTTTCCGGTCATGCGGTGAATGTTCTGTCCGGTAGCATCGTTTTCGCCTGCTGACACAATCATCATCAGCGGTTCCTGATCCTGCCAGTTGCCGGCATCCAGCACGGTATCGGGATAAGTCCACCCGGCCTCCGTCTGAACTGGCTGCGGGTTGTTGTCAAAGTTAACATCCGGTGCCCGGTTCCAGACACCTGTAGATAAAATGATAAGTGCAGTGAAAGTACAAACCACGATGGTGTCGATGAAGGGCTCCATTCCGCCGACGAGGCCCTCGCGCACGGGTTCTTTGGTTTTCACCGCGGCGTGAGCGATCGCTGATGATCCTTGTCCTGCTTCGTTGGAAAAAATGGCGCGTTTCATACCGAACAAAAAGGCGGACCCGACTGTGCCGCCAATGAAAGCGCCCGCCGCGTCGGTCGGTGTAAATGCCGAGACAACGATCGTGACGAGAATTTCCGGAATCTGGCCGAAATTTGCGAGCAGAATGTAAAAGCCGGCGACGATATAGATGAGCACCATCACTGGTACAAGTGTGCCGGCCACTTTGCCGATTCGTTTGATGCCACCGAGCAGCACTGCGCCAACAATGACGGTGAGCACAATACCGCTGATCCAGCCGGGCACGCCAAAGTATTCGTTGGTAATGTCGGCAACGTTCCACGCCTGGAACATGTTGCCGCCGGTGACGGATGACAAAATAATGCACAGCGAAAAGAGAAATGCGAGCGTGGTTCCAAGCCAGCCCAGTTCCGGCTTCATTTTCTTCAATGCTCTGCCGGCGACCCACATAGGCCCGCCGTGAGGATTGTCGGGGTCATCTGTATTGCGGTAAAGCATCGACAAAGTGACTTCGACAAACTTGATCGACATGCCGAGGAAGCCAACGACCCACATCCAGAAAATCGCGCCAGGGCCACCAAGTGAGATCGCAAGTGCTACGCCACCGATGTTGCCAAGGCCAACGGTCCCGGATAAGGCCGCGGACAGCGCCTGGAAATGACTTATTGCGCCGGGATCGTCCGGATCGTCGTACGCACCGAGCACCACTTTGGGCCCATGCATCAGCGCGCGAAACTGGCAAAAGCCGCTCCAGAACGTGAAAACGACACCGGTGCCGGCAATGATCAGAATCCAGGTCTCGTTCCAGAGAACGGCGTTAATGGTGGCCAGAATCTGGCTGAGATCACCCATGGTGCCCCCGCGGGTCGCTTAGGTTTTTTTTAATACTATCAGAAAGTTATGCAGCTTCCAGAATCGCTGTAACGCCCATACCGCCGGCCGTGCAGACGGAAACGAGGCCACGCCCGCCACCTTTTTCGTATAACAATTTTGCCATCGTCGCGATCACGCGGGTGCCTGTTGCTGCAAACGGATGACCGATCGCAAGGCTGCCGCCCTTGACATTCAGTTTAGCCAGTTCGATCGGCCCCATCGCCTGGTTGCGGCCAAGCCGCTCGCGGCAGAACTGCTCCGATTGCCAGGCCTTCAGTGTGGCAATGGTTTGTGCCGCAAATGCTTCGTGAATTTCGTAGTAGTCGAAGTCCTGCAAAGAAAGCCCGGCATCGTTCAACATTTCGGAAACCGCGAATACCGGTGCCATCAACAGCCCGTCGACACTGACAAAATCGACAGCCGCGACCTTGCAGTGGGTCAGATAGGCAGAAATCGGCAGGTTCTTTTTTAAGGCCCAGGATTCCGAGGCCATCAAAACGGCGGATGCTCCGTCAGTCAAAGGTGTGCTGTTGCCAGCAGTCATCGTGCCCTCTCCGCTGCGGTCGAATACCGGCTTGAGGTTTTGCAATTTTTCGTAGGTGGTGTCGCGCCGGAGATTGTTGTCTTCTTCGGCGTCATTATAAGGGGCAATCAGGTCATCGTAGAATCCGGCGTCGTAGGCGGCGGCCGCCTTGATATGGCTGGCGAGAGATAGCTGATCCTGGTGCTCGCGGGAAATATCGAATTCTTTGGCGGTGATCTCCATACTTTCGCCCATGGAGAGATTGGTGCGCGGTTCGGTGACACCAGGAAACTGCGGGATAAAATGACCGGGCCGAAGTCCAAACCATGGTTTCAGTTTATCCAGGAAAGTTCGTCCGCGGTGGCTGGCCAAAAGCACGGATCGGAAACCGTCACTGTAAGTGATCGGCGCATCGCTGACTGAATCCGTTCCCCCCGCAATACCTGCCTCTATTTGCCCGAGCGCGATCTTGTTGCCAACGTTTATGCAGGCTTCGATGCTCGTGCCACAGGCACGCTGCAGGTCATAGGCCGGTGTGCGCAGCGAAAGGCCTGAGTCGATGACGCATTCGCGTGCGAGATTCCAGTCTTTGGAGTGTTTGATGACCGCGCCAAGGGCGACTTCACCAAGCATCAGGCCCCTGAGATCAAACTTCTGGACGAGCGCAAGAAGCGTCGCAGTCATCATCTCCTGGTTCGAGGAGTTTGTGTAGACTGAATGGGCGCGACAAAACGGTATTCTGATTCCACCGATGATCGCTACCCGTTTTACCTGACCATCGTGCAACATCTCTGTCTCCGTGCCTGCTTCCATTCGGTGCGGCAACTTTACACCAACAACTTGAAGGAGTACCAGCGTTAGCCGTGTTCGCACTATCAGAAAGATGGCTAACTGAGTCTCGCGCACTCCTGCGGCTCGCCGGGCCGCTGATCGTGAATAACCTGTCAATCGCAGGAATGCAGTTCGCAGACGCGGTCATGGCCGGGCGTCTTGGCGCTGAATCGCTGGCGGCGGTCGCTGTGGGTGGCAGTGTCTGGTTTCTCGGTTTTACGATTTGTCTTGGGCTGATGATGGCCATAGCGCCGATCGCTGCACGCTTCTACGGCGCGGGTCAGCCAGAAATGATCGGGCGATACACGCGGCAGGGGCTTTGGCTGGGCGTCGCACTCGGCCTGACACTGTTTGCGCTTGCGCAGATTTTTGTGGTGCCGGTTATGTCGGGGTTTGGCATAGACGAAGGATTTCTCGACACCACAATTGGCTATGTTCGCGCAATCACCTTTGGGGCGCCGGCCATCTGTATTTTCCTGGTATTCCGGTTTACCAGCGAAGGCATAGGATTCACCCGGCCAATCATGTACATCTCGTTGTTCGCGCTGGCATGCAATGTATTTCTGAATTGGGTTTTCATGTACGGCAAACTCGGCGTGCCTGCATACGGGGCTGTCGGATGCGGAATCGCGAGCGCGACCACGATGTGGTTAATGGCGGTGCTGATGACCGTCTATGTAGTGAGCCACAAAATCTACAAAAGCCTGAAAATTTTCGACCATTTTGCTCCGCTGCGTATGCCGGTACTGAAAGAAATACTTAAACTGGGCGTACCCATTTCGGTGACGATCACCGCGGAATCCGGTCTTTTTTCCGCTGTCTCTATTCTTGTCGGTACGCGCGGCGCAGATATCACGGCAGCGCATCAGATTGCGCTGAATTTCGCCGCCACCATGTTCATGATTCCACTGGCTATAAGTGCTGCAACGACCATTAGAATCGGACACGCGCTGGGTGCCGGCGACCATTCTCGTGCTCGTGACGGAGGCATCACCGGCATTTTGATGTGTGTCGTTTTTATGGCTTTTTCGTCGGCGTTCCTGTTGTTGTTTCGGGATGTTGTCGTGGGGGTTTACACCAATGACGTTTCTGTAAAGGAAATCGCCATCAGCCTGCTGCTGATAGCTGCAGTTTTTCAGATCGTCGATGGCATACAGATCGGTGCTGCAGGTGCGCTGCGGGGATTCAAAGACACGCGTATGCCGATGCTGATCAACACGTTTTCTTTCTGGGCACTTGGGTTTCCACTCGCCTACATGGCAGCCATCACTTTTCAGGCGCCACCGACATACATCTGGGCAGGTTTTGTGCTCGGGCTGTCCGTCGCGGCGGTTTTGCTGACGGCGCGGTTTAATCGACTGTCGAAACAGTTAATCCGGTGACTGTCCCCATTTTTACTGTTACCGAATTATTCTTCACCCTGACCGAAAGTCGGCACATCACCGCTAAGGTATTCGTTCTCCTCCGCAGTGTTTTCCCGCTGAAGGAGCTCGTTACGGTGCGGGAACCGTCCGTATTGCTCAACGATGTCAGCATGTAACTCTGCGAACTGCGCGATGGTCTCAAAGGTTTGCCTGTAGGTTTTCGATACGCCCTCCGCGAGTTTGTTGTAAATCTCGCGGGATTTGGTTTGTACTTTGCGCGACTCAGCGTGCTGTAGTGGCATATAGAAGAAAACCTTTTGAATGGGCGTAAGACCTTTGTCCTTTTTTTCCATCGCGCCTTCGACGCAAAGTTTGAGCGCCGCCCTATCCATGGCAAAAGCTTCTGCTTTGTTGCGGTAGATGTTGCGACGAAACTGGTCCAGAAGAATAATCAGCGCCAATCGACCGCCCGGCTGGTGCGCCCAGTGATCGAGATTGCCTTCAGAGGCCGCCTGCACATCATCGGAAAACTCAGCAGCGATCTCTTCGTCGAATGCCGGATCTGCACCGAACCAGGTGTCCATTCGACCATCGATCTGCGGCGCTGTCAGGTCGGGCTCCCTGAACCAGAACGCCAGCACAGTATCGATGCGCAGCTGATCATCATCGGTGATCGTTGCGTCGATGCTCTCACTAAGAAGTTTTACCGCCATGTCTGCATACCGCTCAAAAGTCAGTAACGGGTGATCTGGCGTTGCATTTAGTCAGGCTGTTATTTGAACTGCGTCACAGAACGCTCGTGCCTCGACCCCTCATAGTCTGTTCTATCACCGGATGCCGTCAAAAGCCACGGCCAAGCACTCATTCTTCCGAATTTCGAGATATAACACCAGGTGACCGGACAGACATCAAAGGCAGGAGAGCATGCGCTATCTATCGATTTGTCTGATATTGATTCTCGCAAGTGCTTGCGGCGACCCGCCAGCCGACCCCGACCCCGAGATCGCAGTGCGTGACTGGGTCGCCAGGGGTGAGATTGCGGCAGAGGCCAGAGATCGACGCGACCTTCTGGATATGATTTCCGCAGACTACGCGGACGCACGTGGCAATGACCACGAGAAAATTGGCAACATTCTAAGAATCTATTTTTTGCGCCAACACTCTGTGTCGTTACTGACACACATTGATGAAATCAGTATGTCAGGGGATACTGCAGCCACGGTAAACCTGACGGTCGGCATGACCGGCTCGAACGATAATCTCCTTGGGTTCAGTGCGGATGCATATCTATTCGAATTCGAACTGGAAAACCCGGATGGAGACTGGATATTAATCGGTGCACGCTGGGGTAAACTCGGGGGTGAGTTGCGTTAGAAGTTCGAAGAGGAGAGTGGTCGATGAACTATTGTTTCAGCAGGCAGTTCTTTGGGTTAACAATCGTGGCCGGTTTTCTGGCCGGGTGCGCGAATAGCGGCAACCTTGTTGATGCCCCAACGGTAAGTCTGACTAGCGTGGAACTGGCCGAGTTCGACTTGAAGCGACAAATATTTCACCTGGGCTTCGACGTTGACAATCCGAACCCGTTTCCCTTGCCCGTCAAGGCAGTTGAATATAGCCTCATTTTCGACGACAAAAAGTTCGCCGGCGGCGCGATGGAAGGCAAATTCACTGTGCCGGCAGGTGGCCAGGATGCGTTCGTCATCAGCGTCGAGATTGATACTCTGAACACGGTGTCGCAAATTTCCTCCTTGCTGCGAGGTGGCATGCCGGACCAGGTTCACTATGAACTCCATGGCAGCCTGACCGTTGACATACCCTTTGCCAGACCGCTTCCGTTTTCGTCCAGCGGGATTGTAAATGTACGCGGCAGCCGCTTCTGATTCTTTATGAAATCATTCAGTTGCGCGGGTAACGATTGACGCGTGCCCCGGCGGGCCAGATAGCATTCCCGGTACCGCAACGTTTTCGTCAACAGAGCAGGCGCTCGACTGGATGATTTCGATGCACGTGTCATATACTCGGCGGTTCGGGTTGTTCCTATGAACTGTCACTGATTTTTCTTCCCGCGATCGTCCGTTTCCAACGGCATTTCCGCGGTTCGATGAAAAGCGACTACGCTTTTGCGACCACAGAGCAGCCTTGTAGTGTGCTTACCGTTAGCAGCTGTGCACCGATACGGTGCAATTCAAATAGTTTTATTGGGGCGTGCATACGATGCAGGCTCAATGGTGTAGATGACTGAGAAATCCACAACCGGTTTGTACGACGCCGCTTTCGAACGCGATAGCTGTGGTTTTGGTTTAATCGCAAACCTTGACGATCACGCAAGTCACTTTGTGGTGGAGACAGCGATTGCTGCACTCGTCAGACTGACCCATCGGGGTGCAGTCGCCGCCGATGGCAAGACCGGAGATGGCTGCGGCCTTTTGCTTAAGTTTCCGGACGCCTTCCTGCGTGCAGTCGGCACCGAATCAGGATTGAAACTAAGTCTGCGTTTTGCAGCGGGTGCCGTTTTTCTCAGTCGCGATGCGAAAGTTGCACTGCTGACAAAACAGGAAATCGAAAAAGCCATTCGGGCAAGCGATCTCGAGGTTGCCGGCTGGAGAGACGTTCCCGTCAATCCGGCAGTGTGCGGTGACCTGGCACTGGCGACGCTGCCGGCGATCGAGCAGGTGTTCGTCAATGCGCCTGCTGGCATGCCGCGCGGTGCGTTTAACCGGCAACTTTTCATGGCGCGACGGCGGGCTGAAAAGCGCCTGGCCGAAATCGATCCTCTGGCCTACATCAACAGCCTCTCTTCAGCGACCATCAGCTACAAAGGCATGGTCATGCCGGACGTACTGTCGACCTTCTACCCGGATCTTCGTGACCCGCGTCTTGCCTCTTCGGTTTGCCTGTTTCACCAACGGTTTTCGACCAATACGCTGCCCGAGTGGCGGCTTGCCCAGCCCTTTCGCTTTCTCGCACACAACGGAGAAATCAACACGATTCAGGGCAACCGCAACTGGGCAATCGCGCGGACCAGTAATTTTCGTTCGGACAAACTTCCCGACCTCTCGGACCTCGATCCGCTTATATCATTGACCGGATCCGATTCCTCCAGCCTGGATAACATGCTGGAAGTGATGCGTGCGGCCGGCATGGATGTGCTGCAGGCGATGAGAATTCTGATTCCGCCGGCATGGCAGGCGATGGATACACTGGATCCGGATGTGCGGGCGTTCTACGAGTTCTTTGACTGCCAGCTGGAACCCTGGGATGGACCTGCAGGAATCGTTTTGACAGACGGCCGTTACGCGGTTTGCTGCCTCGACAGAAACGGTCTTCGCCCGGCGCGCTATGTCATTACCAGGGACCGGCACATCACCATTGCCTCCGAAATTGGCGTGTACGACTATGACAATGCCGATGTCGTTACAAAGGGTCGGCTGGGCCCGGGAGAAATGCTCGCAGTCG
>QIHS01000359.1 GCA_003229095.1 Woeseia sp.
AGACTGTTGCTGACGTACAGCCCGGGCTGCAAAAATACGCGACAGCGGGGCAAGAATAGCGTTCATAACATCAGCAACGATGCAGGCGCCGCCGGCGACATTCTTGCGCTGCTAGGTACAACTTTCGGTGGCGGATGCGGGTAGATTGATGCAGGCACCCCGCAATACTGCATCGTATTGTGTCGCGATGCGAGGCCAGCGGAAATTCTTGATACGCCGATAGCCTGCTTCACGGTACTTCGCGGTCTTTTCGTCATCCTGCATCAGTTCGAGCAGCGCGGCACGGATTTGGTCAGGCCGTTCAGGGTCGGTCGCTATGCCGGCATTGCCGATGACCTCGGCGCAGCCGTCGGCATTCGTCGTGATGATTGCACAGCCCGCCTGCATGGCTTCGAGCAGGACAGTCGGGAAATTTTCCTGAAGCGATGGAAACACGAAAATCCTGGATGTTTCGTAAAGTTCCCAGAGTTCGCGCCCCTGTACAAACCCGGTAAATCGGACATTCAATCCCGCCTGCCGCGTAAGCTCTTTCAATGTTGGCAGATACGGCCCGTCACCGGCTATGACGACCTCCCAGTCGTGATCCAGCCCATCAAGGGCCTTGAGGAAATGTTGCACGCCCTTGCGCTCAAACATGCGGGTTACCACCAGAATTCTGTTTTGCTTGGCGCTCGACTCCACCATGTCCGGGTGCGGTGAATATCCATTCTGGATGACCTCTACCGGGACGTCGATGTGTTTTTGTATAAGGTTTTTCAGGAATTCTGATGCCGATACGACTTTCTGACTATTCGCGATGATTCGCCGCCACAAGGGTTGTGCGAGTAAATGGGCGAAGCGAAATCTGTCCGGGTTGTAGCCGGGCACGTCCGATCCGTGAATTGTCGTGACGTAGGGCAAGCCCGTTTTCCTGTAAAGCCAGTAAGAGGCCAGGCCGCTTGGCAGCGCGAAATGTGTGTGATTTATATCGTATCGTTGTTGACTGTGCAGCGAACAGGCCTTGCGGAAAGCAGGCCACAAGTAGGTAAGCAATTCCGCTGTTGTCGTATAGTGTCGGTGCCTGCGGAGGCACCGCACACGGTGAATGTTGATACCGTCCACCTCTTCGATCGCCGGGACGGTGCGCATGCCGGAAGTCACGACGTCGATGGAGTGGCCTTGTGATACCAGAGTTGTCGCCAGCGGATGAGCAACATTCGCGCCGCCGCCGCCAATGGGCGGGTATTCATATGTCATGCACAGTATTTTCATCGGCGTGCTACAAGGGATTCCACGGGCCTGAATTTTCGTGACCCTTCAGATATGAGTTTGCTGCGAAATTGAATGTCAAGTTGCAAATCGGCGCCAAGAAGTTCCTCAAGAATCGCACGGGTCTCCCGCGTTACCTGCTCCCGCAGTTGGTCACCAACTTCAAGTTCGACCAGGAAGTGCGTAATTTCGTGTTGGGTAATCTTGAACCGCCGCAATCCGGATATATCGCGAAACGCGTCGGTGATTCGGTATGGAGAAATCTCTTTGCCATCACGCCGGATTATTGTATCAATACATCGGCCTTCGATCGCAACAACGACCGGTTTGTTGTCGATATTCCTGACACTGGCCAGATCGCCCGAGTCGAATCGAACAATCGGTGAGGCAAGCAAATCCAGATTTGTCATGACCATTTTGTATCGACCCTTGCCGCTTGCATCCGGAATGAGCTCAGTAAGTACTGAGTTTGGCGACATAATGTACCGTTCAACACCGGGGTGCCGCCATGCGACAAGTCCCATTTCCGTCAATCCGTAGAAATCGGAAACAGGGCAGCCGAATGTATCCTCGATCAATTGTCTCGTATGAGGATCGAGCATTTCAGCTGTAGAAATCACCACGCGCGGACGATGGGCGCCTTCCTCAATGCCGGTCAGGCACTCTGCGAGTAGCCTTAACGGCGTTAGAAAGCCGTAGAGGACGTGTGGCCGGATTCGCCGGTAGGCGTCGACAATCGACGTGGTCGATTGTTCGACTGAGACGTAGTACCGGTTACGGCCCACTCTCGTTGAGCCGGCATGGCGATCTGTAAGAAGCATGAGCCGATGCCAGGGTCGGAAGCCTGACGACAGCAGCCCGCGCAAAAAACGAAGGTTTCGCGCCCGGGTATACCGTTGGTCGACATAAAGCGTAAACGGCTGTCCACTCGATCCGGTTGTGGACTCTTCGAGCAAAGCAGCGTGCGAGTAACGGTGGTTCCTGCGCTCATCGAGCGGGGCCGACATCAGGTCCTCTTTGGAGATAACAGGCAGCCGGCTGAGAATTTCTAGCAGTGTTAAATCCGGATCGGCCAGCTCGAGATCTGCGTACAAGTGACGATACATCGGCACGTTTGCCTTGGCGTCCGCGATAAGCCGGAGCAGCTTTTTACGTTGTATGCGGCTTGCACTCGATGTGAGTAGAGAACTGCCAAGCATAGAATAACGCAGAGCGAAAGCTTATCGCGCTGCTGCCAGCGGCGCGACTAATTGTTCAATGAATTGCCGCGCTCTGCTTTCGACTTCCGACGTTTTCGGCCGGAATTTCTCCGGTTCTCGAATTGCGGCCACTAACATTTCAGCTAACTCCTGTCGCAAGGCGTTTTGGACAAAATCGTCTATCGATACACACCGGTCTTCCTGTTCAACCAGGGAGAACATACCAAAAAATTTTGGGTTGTATGCAAGACCTACGATCGGCGTTCCCTGTCCGGCTGCAAGTATCGCGGCATGCATTCTTCCGCAAAGCATAACTGACAGCAAACCGGTCACTGACTTGTACAGACCAGGATCCTCCAGCTGCAGGATCGTCGATTTACCCGTTTTCATATGCGACGCGATGGCTCGGCAGACCTCGATGTCGGCTTCGTGCTCAACGTTGTAAGTCGGCATCAACACCATGTGTGCGTTCGTTCGTTCGGCAACCTCATCGAGTGCGGCGGCCGCGAGTTCGACAAACGCCGACATTTTCCGGTGCCCGCGATTTTTTTGCAGTCCCAGTTTCGCGGCGAATTTATAGGGGATGAGGCTGGAACGCTTGTGAAACCAGCGACGAACGGCGACACCCACGAGCGGTGTCTCGTCAACCGGGACATCTGAGTTTCGCAGTACTGCCCGCGCACGGTCCCGGGGCAGGGCGTTCAGCAACCTCGATACGCTTCCGGGTCAGTGGAGCAAGTACCGATTTCGCCAATGGGTCTCTTACCGAGATCGGTCTGAGTTGCTGTAACGCCAGGCGCGCGAAAAGCCGGCTAATGGGATGGTCGAGCGGCCCCGCACCAATACTCAATCCGGCAATCGGGCCCGACAATATCCTCACCAGGAGCAGGCGTATGGCCCAATAGGGCATTTTGATCAGGCTATCGTCATCCTGAAACAGCCCACCGCCACCGCAGATGACAAGATCGGCGTTGCGGGCAGCGCCGATCACGGATGGAAGGCCCCGCCAACCCCGACGAAGGGGCAGGGCATCCAGGCGCTCTCGATCGCGTTGCGGTTTGGCAGACACAATGCTGATTCTGATTTCGGGCTGACTGACTCGAAGTTGCTCGAAGGTCGCGGTCAGAATAGCGAGATCGCCAAGATTTCCATCGGTATCACCGGCGAGGATAAGAACCTTTCCGGTCATCGCTCAGTCTTTCCCGAGTAAATATGCTGGCATGTATTGGAACGAACGAATATGTCGATTCTCGCGGGCTTCTTTTGGGTTAATTGTGCAATTGGTTGTTACCGAGACAGCCAACAGGTCCACATAATCTGTGGATCTCAGGTAGATTGCAATTTATTGTCAGGTAAACGGTAATCATCCCATTTTTAGCTGATGCCAAAAGCAGAGGTCATGCCTCTGGTAACGACTGAAAGGACAGCCTGGTACTTGATATTCCAGGAGACAACACCGGCAAGAATTATGGGCATTGCACAAACCGTGCTGGCTATGTTCGGGAAGGACGCGCCAGCCGGTATGGATGGCAACGCGATGTTCGATGTCATCGGTCAGGTTTTCCGGACCCGTACGTAAAATATTGGCCTAACGGCCGACTTGTCACACACTATTCAGATTTTTCGGGGGCCTTCTTCTTGCCGCCCACTATTTGGCGTATCGCGTATTCTTTCGATTCAGCCGCGTGTGAGAATATGACCAGTTCGCCGAGCAGGCCGAGACCGAACAACTGAACGCCGAGTACGATCAGGAGCGAGCCGAGCAATAAGGCGGGGCGATCGGCCAATGGCTGATCGAAAAACATGCGTTGCAAGACCAACACGAGCACGAAGATCACTCCGACACCAGCTGACAGAAAACCTACGGAACCGAAAAAGCGCAGTGGTTTTTTCGTGAATCTGACCAGAAAAAACACCGTCATGACGTCCAGCACACCGTGCACGTAATCGCGAATACGGTAGCGCCCCCGAAAACTATCAGATGTAGATTGTGTAAGTTCTACCTCACGCACGCGGAACCCCCGGCGCACCGCTAACAACGGCAGGAATCTGTACTGATCACCGTACAACGGTATTTCATCCGCGACCTCTCGCTTGAATAAGCGTACGCCGCAACCGAGATCCCGATAGTTGAGTGCGGTAATGAACTTCAGCATCCCGTGGAACATCTTACGTCGCAGATTTTCAAATGCAGAACCCGCCCGAGGCCAGCGAACCGCGATTAGCATATCGTCTTCGGCATCCGCGGCAGCCAGCAACTTCGGGAGTTCTTTGGCCTGCACCTGCCAATACGCAGGCAGAGTAACGAGCACATCGCCCTTCGCCGCGCCAAAGCCCGCCATCAATGCGGCCGATTGTCCGAATTCTCGCGAGAATTGAATGATTCGCAACCATTCACTCGAGTCCTTAAGCTCTTGAAGTTTATGCAAGAGCTCATCCTTAAGACCGTCGAGCACCACAATTATTTCAAAATCGACTCCAGCTGAGCCAATGGCTGCTGCATATTCGGGCAACAACTGTTCAAGATCGTCAACTCGTGATCCAACAGGAACGATGACGCTGCATAAGGAAATTACCTTGGACATATAACTTTTCCGCTACTCATGAAACCTGATTATCCGGGGGAGATGCTTGTGACAGGTTGAATTCCTGAACAACAAGCGGTGTGCTCAGTTTGGCTAGATCGAATTTTCCAGTGGAGAAAATCAGTTCGCCGACAGCCCCGCCAAGAACGAGAAATATTCCGACTGCACCGAGCAAGACACCGGTACCCGCCAGAGCCATGATGATCGTCCCATCACCCAAGAATAGCGGAATCAGCGCCGTTACGATCGCCACCAGCGAAATCAGGAAAAAAGGAAGGGACAACAATCCGAACCACACCAAGGGACGCTGAGCAAATCCAACGATAGTCTTGACCGTCAGCAGATCGAGTAGCACTTTGTATATACGTGATAGTCCGTATTTAGACTCGCCGAACTGCCGCGCATGATGTCGTACCTTTATCTCTGCAATGCGTGCTCCAGTCATCGACGCCATCGCTGGGATAAACCGATGCATTTCGCTATAAAGGGGTACGCGCTTGATGACGCTGGCGCGATAGGCTTTCAGCGAGCATCCATTATCCTTAATGGGGACCGCCGTTACTTTACCGATCAGCCAGTTTGCAATTTTTGACGGTATTTTGCGTGACACCAACTTGTCTTGTCGGTTATGCCGCCAACCCACAACGATATCGTAGCCTTCTTGCATTTTTGCTACGAATTTCGGAATGTCTCTCGGATCATTTTGCAGATCACCGTCCATCGTGATAATTATATCGCCTTGGGCAACATCAATGCCGGCTGCCATCGCGGCCGTTTGCCCGTAGTTGCGACGAAATTCGACGACTCGGAGCCGGTCGCCTCTTAACGCGAGGTCGTTAGCTATCTGCAACGTCTTGTCGCGACTCCCGTCATCAACGAAAATGACTTCGTAGTCGTATCCTGCGTCACTAACGGCAACTACGATGGACTCGTGTAGCATCTCGACGCTTTCTTCTTCGTTATAAAGTGGTGCTACAATTGACAGCTGCATAAGTTTCCGCTCGTGCTCAGGCCCCTCGGTGCAACCCGCGCAGACATTGAGCCAATCGCGCGAATTTCGGGTTGAATTTCTTGTAATTATGCACCATTAAACTGCAGGGTTCTTCAGACTCAGTCACAAACCTCAGCGAGAAGAGGAGCACACTTATCTGGCAGATATTGATGCATAATGTTGACTGATTCGGGTCGAAAGTCGACCTGTCGACGGATTTTACAGAAATTGAGGCAGGTGCGCTTCAATTTGTAATAATGCCTGGCAAACGCCGGGCTATACAGCAGAGATTCAACTATGAAACACACACGCTGGTTAATCGCCATCGCCGTCTTCATCGCGATATTCGGTGTATCCGCCGAGACCTATGCGCAAGATCCCAAGCCCCCTTCCAACAGCTACAAGATCCTGCCTGGCGACATTTTGGAGGTTTCTGTCTGGCGCGAAGAAGATCTGCAACGCGAGGTTCTGATCAGGCCGGATGGAGCATTTTCGTTTCCGCTTTGCGGCGATATTTCGGCTACCAACAAGACCGTGGTAGAGCTTCAGCAAGAGCTTTCGCAACGATTGAGCCGCTATATTTCCGACCCCGTCGTAACGGTCAGCGTCACACAAATCCTTGGAAACAAGATCTATGTCATAGGGCAGGTGAAACGACCCGGAGACTTCGTAGTGAATCCACTTGTTGACGTTGTACAGGCACTGAGTATGGCGGGGGGAGGCACGCCTTTCGCAAAGTTAAACGACATTAAGATCCTGCGTCGGACCAACGGTACTCAGAGAGCCATTTCGTTTCGCTATGACGAAGTCTCAAATGGCAAAAATTTGAGTCAGAACATCGTTCTGCAAAGCGGTGATGTTGTCATTGTGCCCTGACGTCCGAACACAAAGGGACATCCTGAATACGCCACGCCGTACGGCAACCGTGAATTGACGGTCTTATGTGACACGGCGCACCCGCTGGCAAGCAAAAAGCCGGTATGATATCGCTCCGTGGCTGACCCATGATCGAACTGCAAAAATGACCCAAGAATATGCAAGAACCTGAACAATCTTACACGCTTGAAGACTACGTCGGCGCCATGAAGAGGCGCAGGCGGGTGCTATATTACGTTGCCTTCCCAATCGCCGTCATTGCATTCGCAATCGCCGTTTCACTGCCTGACAAGTATGGGTCGGTTGCACGTATTGCGATCAATCTGGAAGGGTCTTCGACCCGGACCCTTGAGCCGTTACAGGTGTCCGCCTATGCGGAGCAATATATTGCGGAGCTTCGTGATCGTGTCATGACAACCAAGAACCTGCGGCCATTTGTTGAGGATTCTGAGAATTTTCCGGTAACAGAAGAGGAATTTCCGATCAGTGATCGACTCGAATTGTTGCGGTTCGGGTTCTTTTTTGGCCTGCAGTCCCAACCGGTCATGTCACCGGGAGGACGCGAACTCGACATTATCAGCGGATTTCATACTGGCTACTACGGGCCGGACCCGGAGTTTGCCTTTAAAGCCAGCAAATTTTTTGCTGAAAGCTTTTTGCAGCAAGATCGCCAGCGTCGAACTCAACAGGCCAGTTCGACGTCTGACTTTTTGGCAGAGCAAATCCGTGAAATTGAACAACAATTCACGCGATTTGAGCAGGAAATGACGATGTTCAAGACAGCCAATGCGTGCTGTCTGCCAGAGTTAAAAGAGCTGAACATGACGATCATCCAACGTGCCGAACGCGATATTGAAACGTTGCAGCCAAGAATCAGGTCGTTGGAACAAAATCGGCAATTTCTTCAGTCTCAGATCGAAGAGGTCCGTAGGCAATCGGGTTCGCGAGACCGACTTGCACTACTGGAGGAAGAATACATCAGACTGGTCGCAAACTATGGTACCGATCACCCTGATGTTGTTCGTGTTCGTAGAGAAATTCAAGCTGTTTCCGCGATTGGACCAACCGGGTCCGGCAGCGATGAACTGGCTAATTTGCGAATGCAGCTTGCAGAATCGAAACGCCGCTATTCCGACATACACCCGGATGTTATCGCGCTCAACAGGCGAATCGAATCGCTGGAATCGGGGCAAACCAACACGACGAATTCGTCGTCCGATCGGCTGATCGAAAACCCACGATATATTCAGCTGCGATCTGAGATAAATTCGGTTGATACGGAGTTGGTCGAGCTTCGCGCTCGTGTACCGGAATTGAGGAGTAGAATTGACGAGTACGAGCAACGGCTAACGCGCACCCCGCAAATAGAAAATGAATATTTTGCGCTTGACCGCAAAATAGATACCGCGCGAATCACTATCGGTGATCTGCAAAAACGACTGGTAACGGCGCAGCAAACTCAAGCATTAGAGTCCACCGCAATCGGGGCTCGATTGAGTCAGATTCGCGGCGCCGGTTTGCCAACGTCGCCATCGGGGCCGCCCCGACTGGCAATCTTGATGTTGGGTGCGTTCCTTGCGATGACAATGGGAATCGGCGCGACGATACTCGCGGAAATGCTCGATTCGAGTATTCGCAGCAGCAAAGACGTATTCGCTGTGATGCATACTGTGCCGATCGCCACGATTCCGGTGATTCAGAACTCGTTGTCACGCGCCGCATCTCGACGGCAAATCTTCCTGATCTCGACGGCATCTTTCTTGGTCGTTGTCAGTGTCATATTTTTCTTAACCAGGAACATACTGTAACCACCTGCTCAAGAATGCCTAAACTATTCGACAAGGCTCGATAGATGTCTAAAATATATTCAAGCATACAGAAGGCGATCGAGAAATCGCGCGGGAATCAAATGAATTCCCCCAAAAAGCGAGCCAAACAGACCAGCGCCTCAAACAAGAACGCCGGCGGCGTTTCAACGGGGATATTTCGGATGCTACCCTTCGCAATTCCCAGCGAAGAGGTCATGGAAGAAAGTCGAATCGTTGCCGCAACCGATGATCGAAGTGCGAGGACCGCTTACAACGTCCTGCGTACACGGTTACTGCAACGAATGCGAAGTAACAACTGGCGCTCACTTTTAGTAACCAGCCCGGGACCGGGCGAAGGCAAAACACTGACAGCGGCGAATCTCTCGATGAGTATTGCACGAGACGTCAACCAATCTGCCATTTTGGTTGACCTGGACTTGTTGCGCCCGAGTGTCGCAGGGTATTTGGGTATTAATGCCAACGAAATTAACGCTGGTGTTGGCGACTATCTACAAGGCAATGCGAAACTGAACGACATCCTGTACTCGCCAGGCGACTTCGATCGACTCGCGCTGGTGCCGAATAGAGAACGCATTGAAAATTCCTCCGACCTTATCGGCAGCCCTCGTATGAAGGACCTGGTATCTGACCTGCAAGACCAGGCCGGACAACGGTCGCTTGTGATTTACGACATGCCTCCCGTGCTTGTCTGCGACGATGTACTTGCACTAGCGCCCAGTGTGGACGCTATTCTGCTCGTTGTCGGACAAGGGGTCACTGATCGAGCGGCACTAGAGACGACAATATCGATGCTCTCGGAATACAACATTTTGGGCATTGTCCTGAATATGTCTGAAGAGAAGCAGGGCGGCGGAAGTTACGGCCTTTATTGACGAGGCCATCTGAGAATATCGCAGGCATTCAGCAGAACTTTCACACCTTACACTCAATCGTTGTTGTAAATTCCGTCGTACCCGCAATGGTGAGCGAAACACATACAGAGGTTGTTGCTCGTTTTTCGCCAAAGCCGCGAGATACCCAACCTGCTTTTGGAGACTCGCTTCCTTTATAGCAGCTGAGTGACCCAAAATTCAAAGTGACGCGGATCTTATCTCCGTCGTTTTCTGCCGAAACCACTTCACCCTCAATATCAACACGACATTTCTCTGCAAAGTGCAACCAAAGTTCGATGTCGTGCGATCCTTTGCAGATAAGCGTGTCCCTAATCTCAAACCGCTTACCTGTCCGCCGAATTTCACGTCGGTGCGTCACGGGGTCATCCAAACGTTGATAACCATCGTGTTCACCGACGAAATAATCTTGTTCATCCGATAGATCAATACCCAGGCAACGCGCATTCGCGTGCTGCTGCCACATGAACGTGCCACCCTGCACTGATTGATCCTTGCCATCAATTGTTATCGTGTTGTGAGCACGAGTACTTCTAAACCAGGACCGCCAATCCGGCTGGGTGCCGTAGCAATAGGTCCCCGGGTCAATTAGAAATTCGTTGCCAGCGACTGACAGGCAAAAAGATAAGGCATCTGCGTGGCCATGCGCAGCGATACTCAGGTAGCCCAAAGGTCCCGCATCCACTGTCATACGAATTTCATCGCTCTTTTCTATATCTTTGCCCAAAATGTAGTAACCGCCATCGGGAAACACACGTTGAAGAGGCTGGCTCTGGGCACGACTGTCGCTGAACAAGCGATCCCATTCACTACCACCGAGCAATAGTCGTGTTTTGTCATCTAGCCCGCCGCTTTTCTTGGCAAAATCACTGCGATTGAACAGTATCGCCCCGGTTGCTAGCAAGGATCGGTATTTGCAGAAATCGGAGTTACCGGGGGTACGAATCACGACGCCGTCGTCTGCATCACCGAACATTGGCAAGTTACCGCCAACATCAATGATTGAATGCACGAAGTCGAGCATGCGCTCGATGTTTCGCCAATAGTGATCGGGAAACTCATCATTTCTGGCGCGGCCGGCCAGACCCGCCATGATGAAGAAATCCAACACAAAAGGCAGGTATCCAACAGCCTGCTCTCTGTTGACCCCATCCGGCGCTACCTGAGCGCTTGCGGCCTCGATAAGCAAATTCCTGGCCCGCAGCTGCCACTTGTCGAACTCTGCCCAGTAGGGCCATGTGCAGGTCGCAACATAGACACCGGCTGCTTCTCCGGTGAGATGGTTGTTTGCCGACGAATATCGTGAGTAGTGCCCGTTTACGAAATGGACGTGTTGGTAGATACTTCGAAGCCAGTCTGAATAGATTGGACTGTCACTCGAATGGCGCAAGACCGATCCCTCTTTAGTACCTGTCAATTGGGCTACAATCGACCAATTGATCAAACGAATGGATAACTCCAGGCTGCTATTCCAATTTGGCCCAAGCAAATAGGGGCATTGACTCAGCCAAGTACTGAGTTGATGGCAGAGCGCCGCATCATACTGCTTCTCCCCGGTCTCCTCGAACGCCAATGCGAGTGCGGGCAGGTGTAAATGCCTGTTGAGCTCCCACAAGTATTTAATGTCACCGACCACGTCAACAGAATGCACATCGATTGCCCAGCCTTGTTCCAAAGGCGCCTGCACGCCGGTTTTTGGGTCGCGATTCCAATTCGGAGAATCGATCAATGACCGTAGTGTTTTTTCAAAAACAGGCACACCGTTTTCAAGTATTTCTCGAGCAGCCGCTGCCACTGGCGCTGCATATCGCTGTCGCTTCGACGAGACCCACCGGGTTGCTGCAATGCCGGGAATTGGACCAGGCGGCTTTGCTCGGCCAAACCCAGCACGATGATACAATGACCTGAAATGAGAGACAGTCCGAAACCCAATTTCCGCTGGCGACATACTTGCCAGACGATTTTTGTACCAACTAAGTGGTCGCATAGAGGCCAGTGATGCGCGGTATGAAGTTATGAATTGTCATAGGCATTTGTGTGAACCCTTACTTGGTAGCTTGGATCGATTTCCGTAACATTGGTCCAAATGAATACCTCGCAATCGAAATCGCACATCATCGTGATTGGGCCCGGGCCAAAAGCCCAGGGCGGAATTTCCGCGGTCATCCAGAACTACGGCAAAACCAAATTTTGGCGCGACCGACGATGCGTGCATTTTGCGTCGACGACCGACTACAGCAACAAAGTAGCCAAAGCAATCTACGCAAGCTGGCGAATACTCGTTTTCACGACACAACTCATCATTGCCAGGCGACCATCGGCGGCATCTATTCACACATCTCATAGCGGCAGCTTCTATCGAAAATTATGCTATTTGATTGTCTGCAAAATATTTGGGATTCCTACTGTTCTGCATGTGCACCCCGCGGCGTTCTTTGAATACTACACCTCCAGTAACGCGTTTCGACAATCACTTATTCGATGGTCCGGAAAGCTCAGCAATCGAATTGTTTTCCTGTCCTCTGGAATACTACAGAGTTTTTCAGAGGTGTTCGATGCTAACAAATTGCGCGTCCTGGGAAACCCTGTTGATATTTCGCAATATATCTCCAAGAAGCGGCCCGGTAATGGCGCGCGTCCTCGCATTTTGTTCTTGGGTTGGATTGTCAAGGAAAAAGGCGTATACGACCTGCTCGATTGTATTCCAATTGTCACAGCAGAAATTCCTGAGACGATATTTTCGTTCGCTGGCAACAAAGAGGTTGAAAAGCTGACTGGGTTGATTGAAGATCGCAGTCTTGGCAATTCGGCGGAGGTACTCGGCTGGATTGAGGGACAAGCGAAACTCGATCTAATGCGATCGTCCGACATCCTCGTCCTCCCCAGCTACACCGAGGGAGTTCCGAACGTGATATTGGAGGCAATGGCCAGTCATCTCCCGATTGTCACGACGCCCGTT
>QIHS01000304.1 GCA_003229095.1 Woeseia sp.
CTTTCTCCACCTTTTTTCAGATGGTCAACACCGCGGAGAAAGTGCATCGCATTCGGCGACGACGAAAATACCTGCAGGAATTTGGCCAGTATCAGCCGGGCGGTCTTGAAGAAACGCTGCTCAAACTGAAGGCAGCCGGCATTGATTTGCCTGCTTTGCAGGCGTTGCTGAACGATCTCCGCATTGAACCGGTTTTCACCGCCCATCCCACGGAACCGACGCGCCGCACCATCCTGCGCAAGGAACAAAACATCGTGCGGCGGCTTATCGACCTGCTCAATCCGACTATGACGGCGCAGGACGCTGCGATTTGTCATGAAAACATCAAAATGGAGATGACCACTGGTTGGCAAACCGATGAACATCCCTCCGAACAGATGTCCGTGTCCGATGAGCTGGAACACGTTTTGTTTTTCATGACAGACGTTCTTTACAAGGCCATGCCGCCTTTTTATGAAGACATCGAGAACGCCATTGTCCGGGTCTACGGAGAGGAAGGCACTGCGGTGACCTTGCCGAGTATCGTGCGTTTCGCGTCCTGGGTTGGCGGCGACATGGACGGCAACCCCAACGTAACCGCCAAAACGATCCGCTCCACGCTGGCGCGGCAACGATCGCTGATTCTCGATCTGTATTTTAAGGAATGCGCCTCCATCTCGGCGAAACTCAGCCAATCGACCAGCCGCGTTCCCATCGACAAGGGCATCCTGGAAAAAATCGATCACTATCGCGGCATGTTCCAGCCGGCATACCACGAGGTTCCGGCACGACACAGGGACATGCCCTATCGTGTATTTCTGCGACTGGTGCAAGCGCGCCTGCAAGCCACCTACGACGACAATGCGTTTCCGTATGACTCTGCGAAACAATTGACAGAGGACATTCGTTTACTGTCAGACAGCCTCGCTGCGAATAACGGCCAAAACGCCGGTCTTTTTTCGGTGCAGCGATTGCTGCGGCGAATTGATACTTTCGGTTTTCATTTCATGACTCTGGATGTACGCCAGGATGCGTTGGTCTTGCGCCAGGTTGTTGGCGAGCTGCTCGGAGAGGAAGACTGGCTCAACTGGAATCCGGAGGACAGGCTTGCCCGAATTGGCGAAGCGATCAACTCGCGCGACTCTGTTCCCGACAACCAGAGCGTCACTGCCAGAAAGACACTTGCGGTATTCAAATCGATTGCTTTTTGTCGGCGCAAATACGGGTCGCGCGCCATGGGCCCGTTTATCGTGAGCATGACGCAAGGTGCGGATGACATTTTGTCCGTGTTGCTGCTCGCAAACTGGAGTGAGCTGCACAATCGACGCAACGAGGTCCCACTCGACATCGCACCATTGCTTGAGACGGTAGACGATCTCAAGCGCGGCACGAAGATCGTTGGAGATATGCTCGCAAACGATCTCTATCGCGCACATCTCGCGCAGCGCTCGAACCGCCAAACAGTGATGATCGGTTATTCCGACAGCAACAAGGACTCAGGCCTCGCGTCGGCCCGATGGGCGTTGCAAAACGCGCAGATCGAGCTGGTCGAGGTGGTTTCAAAAAGCAGCATTGAATTGCACCTGTTTCATGGTCGCGGCGGAACCATCAGCCGTGGTGGTGGCAAAACCCATACGGCGGTGCTGGGTGCGCCGCCGGGCACTGTGAATGGTCGACTGCGAGTCACCGAACAGGGCGAAATTATTAACGAGAAATACGGGCTGCGCGGCATCGCCCTGCGTACGCTGGAGCAAGCCACAGGATCGGTCGCACTCGCCACGGCGATGCCGGAACATCGCGGCAACGACCTGCCCGAGTGGAACGACATGATGCAGGTCATTGCCGACGTCAGCCGGAAAACCTACCGCGACCTCGTGTTCGATACACCACGGTTTTACGACTACTTCAGGCTCGCCACACCGATAGACCTCATCGAACGCATGCGCATAGGCTCCAGGCCGGCGTCACGTCGCGGTGGCAAGGGTGTGAATAGTCTTCGCGCTATTCCCTGGGTTTTCTCCTGGACACAAAGTCGCCTGATGCTGCCGGGCTGGTTCGGGCTTGGCAGCGGCCTGGCGGCTGCCGCAGAACAGTTTGACGACCAGGCAGTCAGGAAAATGTTTAGTGAATGGTATTTCATGCGCGCACTGGCATCTGATGCGGAGATGGTCATGGCCAAGGCCGATCTTGGCATTGCACAACTCTACTCATCGCTTGCGGGCGATTTGCACGAGGAGTTTTTTCCGCTGATCAAAACCGAATTTGAGCTAACGCGGGACCTGATCCTGGAGTATTCCGACCATGAAACCCTGCTCGAAGGCGACTACACCCTGCAGCGCGCGATCATGCTAAGAAACCCCTACGTTGACCCGATGAGCCTGCTGCAGGTTGACCTGTTGCGCCGCTGGCGTGAGACCGGCTGTGAGGACCAGGCGCTGTTCGATACGTTGCTGGCCAGCATTAATGGTATTGCGCAGGGCTTACAAAATACGGGTTAGCTTGATACGGGGAGTTAAGCGAGCCTTCTCAAAACCGTCCATGGCTTGCCCTCGCTTTCCGAGATTGCCTTGCCGCGGACGGAAATTCCGGCCTCATGCACCGATTCAGGGTCGCCGCTCACAAGTGGATGCCAGGCGGGCAGGTCTCCGCCCTCGTCAAGGATGCGATACGCGCAGGTGGCCGGCAGCCAGCGAAAAGCATGACGATCCTCTGCTGAAAGCACGAGGCAATCGGCAACTTCACGCGCACGCGCTGCGTAATTTCGGCAGCGGCAGCTCTGCAAATCGAGCAATTTGCAAGCTGTGTCGGTGAACTGGATGTCCCCGTTTTCTTCGTCTTCGAGTTTTTGCAGGCAACACAGCCCACAACCGTCGCACAGTGACTCCCACTCCGGTTTCGACATCTCAGCCAGCGATTTGCGTTTCCAGAATTCATCGTTCATCGTGCGCACTCATTTTGCAGCTGAACACATTACACCATGAAAGCAGTATTCCTTGATTTCGCAACGGTTGGCTCTGATGAGCTCGATGTCTCATCGCTGCAAGCAGTCGTATCCAAGCTGACCTTGTTTGACAACACCACAGACGACGAGGTTGCAAAACGAATTGCAGGCTGCGAGTTTGTGTTCGTTAACAAGGTCTGCATGACGAGGGAAATTCTTGCGAATGCCGAATCGGTGCGCTTTATCGGGCTCACCGGCACAGGCGTGGACAACATCGATATCGACGCCGCGAAAGAAAATGATATTGCCGTATGTAATATTGTTGGCTATTGCACGAATTCAGTCGTCGAACACGTATTTGCTGTGTTGCTGAATCTGAATCACAGCATCGGCCGCTACCATCAATCTGTGCGTGCTGGTGACTGGCAAAAGGCAGTCGACTTTTGCATGCTCGGATTTCCATTGCGCGAACTGTCCGCGATGACGCTGGGGATTGTAGGATATGGCGAGCTCGGTAACGACGTAGCGAGAATTGCCAGGGCATTTGGTATGCAGGTTCAGATCGCACGGCGCATGGGTCAGGATAGCAAACCGTTCGACGGTCGGGTCGACTTCGACGACCTGTTGAAAGACTGTGATGTTGTCTCTCTGCATTGCCCGTTGACGGACGAAACTCGTGACCTGATCGGCAAACGCGAGCTCGGCCTGATGAAAAAAGACGCAATATTGATTAACACCGCGCGCGGCGGACTGGTCGATTCAGCCGCACTCGCGGACGCACTTACAAACGGCGACATCGCGGCTGCAGCGATTGATGTTCTAAGTCAGGAACCGCCGGTCGACGGCGACCCGTTGCTTGAATACCAGGGTGATAACCTGATCGTGACCCCGCACATCGCCTGGGCAAGTGTTGAAGCGCGACAACAAGCCATAGACGAAGTAGCGGCGAACGTGATCGCCTTTGTTAACGGAAAAGAACGAAATCGGGTTGTCTGAACGGGCACCGACCGCCCAGAACCTCAGGCACCGACCACCTGCCTGGCCCAATGCACGACCTGCCGCACCCGCGGCGCCGAAATATCATGTGCCGCGTCGAAATCGACCCATCGATACTCATGATGCTCGGGCCTGCCGAGTTCTGGCGAAATGCCCATCTCAACCGCTTCTTTAACTGTCCTTGCAAGATAATAACGTGCGACTTTTCCGCGGTGGTAAGGGCCCGTTTCCAAATGGCGTTCACCCCAGTCGAATTCGAGATCGTCAATGCCGGATTCCTCGCCAACCTCACGAATGGCCGCCTCCAGCGGTTGCTCTCCCTGTTCACAAATACCTTTTGGAAAATCCCAGTTTCTATAGGCACGCAACATCAGGGTAAGCCAGCCATCGTCGGTACGTCGGACCACAACCACGCCACACGACAGTTTTTGACTTTGTTCGGTCATTTTTACGAAGTCAGGCAGATCTCAGAACTTCGATGGGTGGCGCATTGATTGCGCCACGCGCGGCGATAAAGCCGCTGGCGCAGACAAGCGCTATGCTGCCGGTCAGTCCTGCCGCCCAAAGCAACGGGTTGAAGCTGTATTCCAGATCAAAAAGATTGATGGCAACGATTGCGGCTAGCGCGCTTGCGCCTGCCGCAGCCAGCAGCCCGGCAGCGAAACCGAGCGCTGCGAACTCAGTAAGAACACCGGATAACACGGTGCGCCGGCGTACACCGAGCGCACGCAACATGGCGCTCTCGAAACGGCGCTCGTCGATAGTCGATTGCACGGCGGCAAACAACACGGCGATTCCAGCCGCAAGCGTAAAGACAAATACCGCTTGAACAGCGAGGCTGACTTTGTCGAGAATGCCGGTAATTTGCTGGAGAATTGCGTCGATGTCGATGATGGATACCGTCGGATGGATTCTTACCAGTTCAATCAACGCGCTTTTATTTTCCTGCGGAACACGCGTGCCGGAAATAAATGTCGCGGGGAAATCATCAAGTGCACCGGGCGACATCACCATAAAGAAGTTTGGCTTGAACGAATCCCAGTTAACTGTTCGGGTGCTGGAGAGTCGCGCCTCTATTTGTTGTC
The DNA here is from genome assembly GCA_003229095.1 of Woeseia sp. Lineage (GTDB taxonomy): Bacteria > Pseudomonadota > Gammaproteobacteria > Steroidobacterales > Woeseiaceae > SZUA-117. The sequence continues at coordinate 5,002 of QIHS01000304.1, forward strand.
CGGCGACCAGGAAACTCAGTCGGTCACCGATGACAACACCCATTTCTTCCGCCGCGTCGTCCTCAAGCGATACGAGTGGCTCGCCGTCGTAGTCAGCAGGCCACCACTCACCGGACGCGATCTTGTTACTGCTGCCAACCTCATCTGCCCAGCTCAGGTTTTGCTCGCGATTGGCCATCCATTTGCCGTCCTCATGAGGATACTCGCGGGTCTTTACATCCTCGTCGTTGATCGTTTGCATGCGTGCACGAACCATTGGCACATATTCCGGTGCCGAGGCCCCATTCGCGGCAAAAATATTCGTGATGGATTCGCGCTCCGCCGACTGAATGTTGATCAGAAAGTGATTTGGCGCATTCTCATCAAGCGTTTGCTGCCAGCCTTCAAGCAGGTCCGTGCGCACAAAAGTCAGCAGCAACATGACCGTCATGCCGAGCCCAAAGGCAACGACCTGGACCGCACTGTCGCGTCCGCGCCTGGCAACATTGGCCAGGCCATAGCGCCAGGCGATGCCGACGCCTCCGCGCGAACGACCCATCAGGTACACAAGCCCCCTGCCGGCAATGTACAAGGCCCCCGACACAATCAGCATGCCACCCAGCACGATGGCCAGCAGCAAACCATCGCCTATCGCCTGGTACAGCATCAGGGTGATGGCGGTCAGTGACGTTCCGACCACAAACAGTCGGGAAGGTGGAGGCGGCATTTCATCGTGTCGAAGTACGCGCAGCGGCGGTGTGTCGCGAAGCTGAAAAAGCGATGGCAGTGCAAAACCGATCAGCAGGATCAGCGCGCTGCCACCGGCAAGAACGACGGGGCCGAAGCCCACCGGCGGCAGGTCACCCTGGATTACATCTGCCAACATGCGGGTTACGCCCATCTCAACGACGAAACCAACGATGCTACCAATGATAATGCCGAGTATACCCAACAGAACAAGTTGTACAGACGCCGCGGAAATAACGAATCGCTGACTCGAACCGAGGCTCTTCATCAGCGCCACGGTATCCATGCGCCGATGTGCAAAGCGCCGTGCTGACATCGCAATGGCGACCGCACTAAGCAGCAAACTAATCACAGCGGTCAACGACAGAAACCGTTGTGCGCGGTCTGCAGCATTGGCGGCCCGATCGCTGCCCTCTGCGCGATTGCGGCTGCGCACCGAGTCCGTCAACAAGGGCTCGATTGTTTCGTAGAATTCTTCGACAGACTGGTCGAGACCGGCAACCAGTAAGGCATAACTCACCCTGCTACCCTCGTTGATCAGTGCAGTTGCCGGTAAGTCGAGCGTGTTGATCAGCAAGGAGGGGGCCAGTGATGAAAAACCGATGGACTGATCGGGCCGATAAGTCAGTACCGCATTGATCGTCATGTCGGCTTCGCCGACGGACACAGTGTCGCCAACATTAACGCCGAGTCTCGCCATCAATGCACCGTCGGCCCAGACCGTGCCGCTCGGTGGTAAGCCTGCAGCTGTGCGTTGTTCGCCAAAGAGTCGATCAGCCACACGGACTTCGCCACGCAACGGATAGCCTTCGCTGACGCCCTTGATTGTGGCGAGGCTGCTCAGGTCGTCTGCAAAAACGACGCTTGGAAATGTCTGCGTTTCCGCCGATCGCAAGCCATGCTCTGCGGCAATATCGTGCCAGGCAGCTGGAACAGGATCGGGAGTTTGCAACCGCAAGTCTGCAGCGAGAATTTCATTCGCCTGGCGCGTCACCGCGGTGCTTATTCTATCTGTCAGAAATCCGACAGCCGTCAGCGCGGCAACGGCAAGTGCAACTGCCGCCAGCAACACAACCACCTCACCCGAGCGCAACTCGCGACCAAAAGTTCTCAGTGCATAATGGAATGCCTTCATGTGGCGACCCGCTCGTCGGTGACCAGCCGGCCCGCATCAAGGCCAAGCACGCGATCGCAGCGCGCCGCGAGTGAATTATCGTGCGTCACGAGGACCAGCGTCGTTGACGAATTGCGGTTAAACTCGAACATCAGGTCAATAACATGATTGCCTGTCTTGCTGTCGAGGTTGCCGGTTGGCTCATCGGCAAATAAAACTGCAGGCTCGATCGCGAATGAGCGTGCGATTGCAACTCGTTGCTTTTCGCCGCCGGACAACTGGGCTGGATAATGGCTCCAGCGCTCACCAAGCCCGACTTGTTGCACGATATCCATGGCCGCCTTGCGAGGGCTGGCAATACCGGCGAGCTCCAGCGGCAACATGACGTTTTCGAGCGCATTGAGCGAGGGCACCAGGTGGAAAGACTGGAATACGAAGCCGACACTTGCTGCGCGAATAGCCGCCCTGCCATCTTCGTCCAGGTTGGTTAGATTGGTGCCAGCAAGCCAGATTTCGCCCTTCGTCGGCAGGTCCAGGCCCGCCAGCAGTGCCAGCAAGGTAGACTTGCCAGCTCCGGATGCACCGACAATGGCGACTGAATCACCTTTGTCTATCGTGAAACTGACGTCTGAAAGGATGGTCAGAGACCCTTCGGGACTGATAACCTGCTTGGTAACATTGTTCGCGGCGAGTACCGCGCTTTCATTCACTAATTGATCTGACATGCGAAAAATTCTATCCCTTTTATTGTTAACAATTTCTACCACTTTCTGCGCTGCCGGCGAGACGACGGACAGCCCCTCCGTGCTGGTATTTGGCGACAGCCTGAGCGCCGGCTACGGCATAGATATCGACCAGTCCTGGGTTGCTTTGTTGCAGATCCGCCTGGAATCACAAGGGTACGAACATCGCGTCATTAACGCCAGCATTAGCGGCGAAACCACCGAAGGCGGCAAAGTCCGCATCAGCCAGGCGCTGGCGAACTTCAGCCCGGCTCTGGTCATTCTGGAGCTGGGTGGAAACGACGGCCTGCGCGGCTTTCCGACGCCGATTATCGAGGAGAATATGCGCTCGATTATCGCCACCACACGGGAGCAGGGCGCAGCGATTGTTATCCTTGGAATTCGTATTCCGAGCAACTATGGGCCGCGCTATACGAAGGCATTCGAGGACGTTTATCGCAAGCTTGCCGAGGAACTCAGTGTGCCCTGGATTGAGTTTTTCATGGATGGCGTCGCGCTGAATGACGATCTGATGCTGGACGATGGCATTCATCCGAATGCCAAGGCGCAATTGATTCTCCTGGACAATGCCTGGCCGATCATTCGAGGCGCGCTCGAAAAACAATAGAATCGCTCTACGGGGAAATCTCCTTTGGAAAAAATCTGGTTAAAGTCATACCCGGAGGGTATTTCGGCGGAAATTCCGATGCCTGAATATCGCTCCATATCCGAAATGTGCGAATACGCCTTCGTCGAGTACGCAGATCGTCCTGCCTACAGCAACATGGGCACGACGATGACGTATCGGGACCTTGACCGGCTCTCGAAACAATTCGCAAGCTATCTGCAAAATACGCTTGGCCTGACGCGCGGCGAGCGTGTTGCCATTATGTTGCCGAACCTGCTGCAATATCCGGTGGCGTTGTTTGGCATATTTCGGGCAGGCCTGGTGGCGGTCAACGTTAACCCCCTTTACACGTCGCGCGAACTCAAACACCAGCTCGCCGACTCAGGCGCACGCGCCATTGTCATACTCGAAAATTTCGCCGGCACGCTGCAAGACGTCATCGAAGACACCAACGTGGAGTTCGTTGTAACAACCCGTGTCGGCGACCTGCTTGAGTGGCCTAAAGGCGCGCTGACGAACTTTGTTCTCAAGTATGTGAAGAAAGCCGTTCCGGCCTTCTCGCTGCCCGGCAGCGTGAGAATGCGCAAGACATTGAAGGTCGGCGCACAAATGCCGGTTAAGACACTCGAAATCGGCTTTGCAGACGTTGCCTTTCTACAGTACACCGGTGGCACAACGGGGCTCTCCAAAGGCGCCATGCTCAGTCACCGCAACATGGTATACAACGTTTTTCAAACTATGGCCTGGCAGGGAGATGCCTTCGCCGACCTGGAGCGGGTTGTTGCAATCACAGCTTTGCCGCTTTATCACATCTTTTCGCTAAAAAGTAACTGCCTGTTGATGATGATTCAGGGAGGCGAAAATGTGCTGATCACCAATCCGCGCGACTTCGACGGCTTTGTGAAGGAGTTATCGAAACACCGCTTTAGCTACTTTACCGGTGTGAATACCCTGTTCGCATCCTTGCTCAACACCGCGGGTTTTGCGGATCTTGATTTTGGCGCGCTGCGGCTGACAGTAGGCGGTGGCATGGCGGTACAGAGAGCGATTGCCGAGCAATGGCAAGCGGTAACCGGTAAGCCAATCGTGCAGGCTTACGGTTTGACGGAAACCTCGCCCGCGGCCATCATCAATCCACTCGAAACGACGGAATTCAACGGCTCAATCGGCCTGCCCATTCCCTCTACCGAAGTCCGGATTTGTGACGATGACGGCAATGACGTTGAGCCGGGCACTGCGGGGGAAATATGTATTCGCGGGCCGCAGGTCATGGAGGGTTATTGGCAGAACGAAGAAGAAACTGACGAGGTGATGTT
>QIHS01000208.1 GCA_003229095.1 Woeseia sp.
GCCGATGCCGCAACCAGCAATTGACTGTCCGCAGTTGACATGATTGCCGACAAAACAGCGGCCAGCATTACCCCCGCGATGACAGGTGGCAGCAACTCTGTCGCAACATGAAACAACACTTGCTCGGAGTCGCCCAGATCAGAAAACAAAACTCGGGCACTTAACCCCAGTAACAACATTCCTGCATAGACAATCGTTGCCCAGCCCAGCGCGATTATCCTGCCATGACGCAGCGCTCGATCATCTTTCAGTGCCATGAAACGATTGACGACATGGGGTTGTCCAGGATAACCGGCGCCGATTCCAAAGAGACCCAGCACGAAAAACACGCTGGCGATCGCGCCTGTACCGATCGGCGAGCCAACGTCACCAATCGCAGAAAGTCCGTTGAACAGAGTCTCAATACCGCCGACCGATGTTAGTGCTGCAATCGGCAATACCAGGGCAGCAATCACCATCAGAACGCCTTGCACGGAGTCCGTCACACTGACCGCCCAGAACCCACCGAGCAAAGTATAGAGAAGCACTATTCCTGCACCGATCATAATGCTGTAGTGCTTCGATATTCCAAAGACCGATTCAAACGCTTTTCCCGCCGCCTCAAATTGTGACGCGATATAAAACGTAAAGCAGAACACAACGATGACCGCCGCGATTCGCAGGATAAGCTGGCGACCGCTATTGATTGAAGCCGGTGCAAGCACTTCGCTCAACGTGACGGCGCCCTCCGCACTCGCCAGCCGCCTTAACCGCGGCGCGACCCAGAACCAGTTGAGAAAAAACCCGCCTACCGTTGCCGGAAAAAGCCACAACGCGGGAAGACCCCACGCATATGCCGCACCGCTGACACCCAGGAGCGTCCAGGCGGATGACGAACTCGCCGACGCGCTGATCGCGGCAACCCAGGGACCGAGCCCTCGCCCGGCGAGAAAATAATCTTCGACACTTTTGTTGCGCCCTCGCGCCCACAAACCAACAGCGATCAAAATCAGGTTGTAGAAAACCAGCGCGGCAAGTACTGAAGTGGTCCGATCCATGAAATCAGCTTCTATTGCACATCAGAACAGGAGCCGTTCGTAACCGGACATATCCCGGCGAAGGCCTCATTCATCGTGGCCGTGTTCGGTCGTCAGCGGGCTAAGATATTTGGGATCCGTAATGCCCTTCTTGCGCATCGCAATTCCCGTCAGGCATTCTTGCAAAATACGATTTGCATTTTGCGCCGACGTATAACCCGGATCCACCAGGGGATTTAGCTCGACCAACTCAAAGCCGACAATGTTCTTTTCAGCACAAAGGCCACGAACGAGCGGAAAAACTTCTCGCGTGGTCAGGCCAGCGGGTTCCGGTGTGCCTGTACCCGGCATGTAGGCCGGGTCGAGCACATCGACGTCAAAGGATATGAATATGTATTCGGGCCCGTCTTCGACTGCCTCTTTCAGGACCCGGTCCATCGTCGCATCCCAGCCATTTTTCTCTATCTCGGCCATGGTGTGATAGCGCAAGCCCTGTTCCTGCATCCATTTGAATCCGGAGGGACCCGGCCAGGAACCGCGCAGACCCAGCTGAATGAAATTCTTGCCCGGCACCAGTCCTTCGTCAAACAGGCGCCGAACAGGCTGTCCATGGGATAACAGGTGACTGCCGCCAACGCCCGCATCGTAGTGCGCATCGAAATGAATGACTCCGACGTTACCTTTGCCGTAAACGTCTACGATGCCGGCGACGTCCGGATACATAAGAGAGTGATCGCCGCCCACGATGATCGGGATAGTTCCGGCCGCAGCCACCTCGCGAACCATCGACCTAATATGCTCGAGACTTCTTTCGAGGCTCAGGTAATCTACCGCGACATCGCCGTAGTCGACGATCGTTAGCTCGTTGAATGGAGAAATCATGGTGTGCATGTGCGGCAAATTGACCATGCCGAAACTGCCATAGATCTGGCTTGTTCGGATGGCCCGTGGACCATAGGCCGCCCCTCTGTACCCGGTGCCGGTATCGAGCCCGATACCCATGATCGCGACGTCAACTTCGCCGGCAACAAGATCTTCCGGTGTCAATGCCACCGGCAAATTGAAGAACGTTGGAATGCCTTGTTTTGGCCCGGCTCTCAGATAGCGATTAATGTTGATCGGTCCGGCATTGCGCGGCGTATCGAATTCCGCCGGTCGCTTGGTCTTCCAGCCATTGAATCCGCGATGCTCCGTATTGAGTGGAATCGACTCCATATCCGTCTCCGGATTGAAAAGCATCAATTCAGTAACCCGAATCATCGCATCGATGTAGGCCTCAATGTCATCGGGTGATTTGTTTTTGAAGCGATCGAAGAGCAGTTCGTGTGTACCAGCGAAACCGAAAACCTCCGCCCCACGTATGAAATCGACTTTTTCCTGCGCCAGGCCTGCAACTTTTTCAGCAATATTGTCCGGAAGATCGACAAGCGGAAATTCCTCGTCCTGGGCGTATGCAGATGTGGCAAACGTTAGCGCCGCGATGATCAGGAACTTGCAAAACGACGAAACAGATTTCGATTGACTCATTGATTCAACCTCATACGTGGATTCTCCGATCCAATATCGGTCGGTCGCCAATAATAACCGGGATTCGCGTGTGATAGCGTGAAAAATCCGCTACCTTTCTGTGCATGCACGACGCGAAGAAATGGCAATTCTGGATAGACCGGGGAGGTACGTTTACCGACGTCGTCGCCCTTCGCCCCGACGGTGAGCTCGAGACAATGAAGCTGCTATCCGAAAACCCCGAACACTATGTGGATGCGGCCGCTGAAGCTATTCGCCGACTCATATCTGAATCGGGCTCTGACCCGGTTGCCGTGGCGGCGGTAAAGATGGGCACGACGGTAGCGACCAATGCGCTGCTCGAGCGGCAGGGCGAATCGACAGTATTGGTCGTCACCGCAGGGTTTGCCGATGCGCTGGCAATCGGGTACCAGAACCGCCCCGACATTTTTGCGCTGAATATCGTCCGGCCCGAGCCGCTCTACGACCAGGTCGTCGAGGCCACGGAACGGATAGACAGTAGCGGCACGATGATTACCGAACTGAATGAGCCCAGGTTGCGTGCTGACCTTCAACGGTGTCTTGATGAGGGCCTGGCGTCGGTCGCGATCTGTTTCGTACACGGCTATCGATTCCCGGACCATGAGATTCGCGCTGCGCGAATCGCAACTGAGCTGGGTTTTGCACAAGTATCGGTCTCGCATGCAGTCGAGCCGTTGATTAAATTTGTAAGTCGTGGCGAAACGACCTTGGCTGATGCTTATCTCACGCCGGTGCTGGATCGCTACATTTCGGGTTTTCGCGAGCAGCTTGCCAACATTGCATCGCCTGAACGACTGCTGTTCATGCAGTCCAACGGCGGCTTGACGCTTGCCGAAAATTTTCGCGGCAAGAACAGTGTCCTTTCCGGCCCGGCTGCCGGCGTTGTCGGCATGGTTGAAACGGCATCGAAAGCTGGTTTCGACCGGCTGATCGGTTTCGACATGGGCGGTACCTCAACAGATGTGTCTGCCTGGAGTGGTGAGTACGAGCGCAGCTACGATTCCGAAGTCGCTGGTGTCAAACTTCGTGCGCCCATGATGAAGATTCACACCATTGCCGCCGGTGGTGGATCAGTGCTGCACTATCAGGACGATCGTTTTCAGGTTGGCCCGGACTCCGCTGCGGCAAATCCGGGACCTGCCTGTTATCGGCGCGGCGGACCTTTGACGATAACAGATGCGAATGTACTACTTGGGCGCATTCCGGCCGACCACTTTCCCCGTATGTTCGGCCCGAATGCCGACCAGATCATTGATGTGGACATTGTCCGGCAGCATTTCAATGATCTACCGAAGCAAATTGGCGACATTGCACCGGAACAGATTGCAGATGGCTTCTTAACTATCGCAACAGAGAGCATGGCCAACGCCATTCGAAAAATTACAATCGAACGTGGTGAGGATGTTCGCGATTTTGTGTTGTGTTGCTTTGGCGGTGCCGGTGGTCAGCACGCCTGCAGAGTTGCCGATTCGCTCGGCATGACGCAAGTCTGGATACACCCGATGGCGGGCGTCTTGTCCGCCTACGGCATGGGACTCTCAAACATTAGGGTCGAGCAACAGAAGACAGTCGAAGTCAGTTTCAATAAGACGGAAATCGAGCGATTGAAGCCCGCAATTGACGATCTTCACAATCAATGCGTCGCATCTCTGGCCGCGCAACAGGTACCGACACAAAACCGTCAACTCATAACCTACCTTGGGCTTCGTATCGGCGGATCTGACACGATCGTCGATGTTGTCTATGCCGGCACTGAAGAGATGATCGCGTCGTTCTCAACAATCTACCGCAGTCGCTTCGGTACTGAAGCAGATGTGACACAACTATTGATCGCGACACTGCGTGTTGCAGGTACTGGCGTTGAACACATATTTGATGACCCTGCAATTCAGACACTGCCGCGACCGACACCAATCGATACGACGAAAATGTGGGCAGCCAACCAATGGGCAGATGTCCCGGTATTTTTGCGCTCAACACTGGGTGCGGGCAGCGAAATCAACGGTCCTGCAATCATTGTCGAGGCAAATTCAACTACCGTAATCGACCCCGGCTGGTTCGGCAGCGTCAATCACAAAGGCCATTTGCAACTTCAGAAATCTAGCCAGAAACGGCGTCAGAGCCCAATTAAAAGTCAAAGTCGAAACGACTCACGACAGGGCAATTCATCGCCTGATCCTGTCAGGCTGGAATTGTTCAATCGCTTGTTTATGCACATCGCGGAGCAAATGGGCACCGTCCTGCAAAAGACTGCGCTGTCGGTCAATATTCGGGAAAGACTTGATTTTTCCTGCGCACTGTTTGATGCAGAGGGCCGACTGGTTTCGAACGCACCGCATATGCCAGTGCACCTGGGATCAATGGGTGAAAGTGTTCGCAGTGTCATTTCGGCAACGGCCACAAAGATCAAAGCGGGCGATGCCATCATGCTGAACTCACCTTACAACGGCGGCACGCACTTGCCGGACATTACAGTCGTCACACCCTGGTTTACAGATTCTGCTGCGCCTGAATTTTTTCTCGCTTCGCGCGCACATCATGCAGACATTGGCGGAATCACGCCCGGCTCTATGCCCTCGGAAAGTCGCCACATCGACGACGAAGGTGTATTGATCGACAATTTCTGGCTGGTTCGGGACGGAGAGATGCAAACGGACGCAGTACTACAGCTGTTCAATGACGCCAAGCACCCGCCGCGCAACATTCCGCAAAACCTGGCAGACCTCAACGCCCAGCTTGCCGCGAACCAACAGGGCATCCGACAACTGGAAATGGCCGTTGAACGTCACGGACTGGACACGGTACGCAGTTACCTGCGATTCGTCAGGCAGAATGCAGCGACCAGCGTGCGTCGCTTGCTCGACTCTCTAAACGACGGCGAGTTTATCTACGAGCTTGATTCAGGAGAAGTCGTTCAGGTTCGAATTCATGTTGATCACGACAGTCGAGAAGCACACATCGATTTCACCGGCACGTCTCCGCAATCAGACAGCAACTTCAATGCGCCCGAAGCCGTCACGCGAGCTGCCGTGCTGTACGTTTTCCGCAGCTTGATTCGGGAGGACATTCCGATGAATGAGGGCTGTCTCGAGCCACTAAAAATCAACATTCCCGATGACAGCATGCTAAGCCCGTCTTATCCCGCAGCAGTCGTGGCCGGCAACGTCGAGACATCGCAGTGCGTAACTGATTGCCTTTACGGCGCTCTTGGCGCGCTCGCCGCATCGCAGGGAACGATGAACAATTTCACCTTCGGTAACAGCGAGGTGCAGTACTACGAAACGATCTGTGGAGGCGCTGGTGCGGGACCGGGGTTTGATGGCGCAGATGCGGTGCATACGCACATGACAAATTCTCGACTGACGGATCCCGAAGTTCTCGAACGAAACTTCCCGGTCATCGTAGATTCGTTCTCCATTCGAAAAAATTCGGGCGGCAACGGAAAATGGCGTGGCGGTGATGGCACGATCAGGAAGCTTCGCTTCACGGAAGCCGTTGAGGCGGCCATTCTTTCGAATCGCCGACGAGTGCCGCCGTATGGAATTGAAGGCGGTGGAGACGCAAAAACCGGCATCAACCGAATTGTTCGTGGAAATAAAAATGTCGAGAAACTAACAGGCACGGCCACAGTACAGCTCGACAAAGGCGATACTTTTATCATCGAAACACCGGGTGGTGGCGGATTTGGTGAGAACGGTCAATGATTGGTCCGCAACGCGGTGCATCTTCGTTAAACCTGTCGCTCAACACTCTTGCACCGAACTGGTGCGACTTTTAGTTATGCAACATCAACACAAACAGGCGCAAACGCCGTCGTGGCGACGCGGAACCCGGAAACGGCTTGATGCAACGTCAGTGATACCGTTTCGGTGGCTCCCGCCGGATGAAACACCAACAACAAGGTAATGCCTCTTTCGGGATTGACCGGTTGATTGTGCAGCCCGGTATCACACTGCACAAGAAAGTGGTCGTTTTCGAACGCGCCTGCTTCGCAGAGCGCGCACATGAACGCGTGCACCTGGCTGACGATGCGATCTATTTGCGAGCCTGCATTCGGATCGAATACAACCCAACGAGTAGCGCGATCAATAGCTTTTGTAATGGCAAGACAAAGCCGACGGGTTGTCAGGTTCGAAAATTGTTCATCGATCTGCGTACCCCGGGCCAGCGTAACCGAGCCGCACAACATCGTGTGCCCTGGCGTATTGCCCGCAATGACGTTCAAGCCCTCTTTAATAAGCAAGCGAGCGTCGCTTGCGTCAACGATGATGGCCGGGACCAAGTCTCGATTGAATGCGCAGCCTTGTTGATCCAGGTCTTCCCATGGCCCTCGTGTGCGGTCCAGTTTGCACAAAAGGCCAGCAACGGCACCACCAACGGCCATCGGTGGCGAGCTGTCGTCCATTCGCTTGTAGACGCGCGGAAAATAGGAAAGCACGTCCGGGCTTGCATATGCACGACTACGCACGCCCTGAATGGCATCCGCTGCATTTTTCCATTCTCCCGGCGGGTCAAGAATCAACATTGCGCCACGCTTGCGACAGTAGATCTCTGCCGCAACGACCGCCGTAAGTCCGGGCACGCGCTCCGGTTGCGGAGGGGGAAAATACAAAAGATCGAAACGATCGACCTGGTCCAATGCAAAAAGACCCGTGCCGCGACTTGCAGATCCAACCAGATCGTAGTCCGACAACCCCGTGCCGTCAGTTCCGGATTGCGCGTGTCCAATGTACTCGGCGTCAGTAGACATCGGCCTGTGCTGTGGTGCGGGCTGCTGAACTCTTACCAGAGTAGATCCCAGCAAAGCATCCTCGATATTGCCGTCCACGCCGCATTGACAATGCAGATCGCGGTAGATTTCCTGGTCCAGAATGGAGCCACTATCCTGGTCCACGCGTTGCAAGGTCAAGTTAAAATGCGTGTTGTTCTCGTCACTGATGCCGTCGTAGTCAACGGCAACGCGGATTTTTTCTGCAGACCCCGGATCGATCGCGCGCAGCACGAGCACACCATGCACTGCAGGCAGGCATATCATCGCACCACGGGCATTATTCGCAACGCGAATAATGTAAACCTGCTTGCCACCGTGAGAAAAAAAATGTTTAACGGCCGAGCCCAGGCTGCTACCAATCCAAAACCCGCCAAAGCGCCGCCGAAATTCAGCAAGACTTTGTACGAGAACAGGTATATCGACAGGGCCGCGAAGGGCACGGCCAACGAATGCAGCCGTGGTTTCCAGCGGCACGTCAATGGGCTGATCCATTGGCGCGATTTCGGTGACCGTAATTCCGTGGTCTAACTCATCTGACAAGCCGACACTCCAGCGGAATAGTGGTGTCGAGTCCACTTTAATAGTGAGCCCATTCTAATGACTCGTTTCTTAAGATGCTATCGTTGTCAGGATTCTTGACAGTGAGTTGTCATGCCATCACCTGACTATTTACGCGATCGATTTCCGATTCTCGGCGAACGTCTGGCACGCACGACGCTCGCAACATTGCCTACACCCGTACGCGTGCAATCAGTAAGCGTCGGTAGCAAGATCCGACAGCTGTCTATCAAATACGACAATCTCACTGGTAGATTGTACGGTGGCAACAAGGTACGAGTATCGGACGCAGCGATTGCAAACGAGCTGGAAACTCTGCATTACCTGAGGAATTCCTGTGCTATATCGAGACTCAGGGTGGCTAAAAAAACCTCTGATCAATTCTGGGCGAGACGATCAGTCATCAATCTGTTGTGCAACGCCTTCTTCGTCGATCGGCTCATCGATCAGTGCACGAACTTCTGCGAGCGTTGGCATATTGGGATCGGGCTCGACTGTATTTCTGATCACACGGGCTCTCGCCGTAATCTCCGATGCCCCGCCCTGCTCAATGCGCATGGCAATGCCCCGTCCCGCCGCCGCAATTGAACGCACCTGTTCCAGGCCGATCACTACGGGATATTTTTCGTCGCTGGACTGCAACGACGCAAGCGCCTTTAGCATGTGATCTTCGCTGCTCACCTCGTCATCCGTTAGCGGCGAGTGAGCTTCAAAATACAGCTCGTTATCGATTCGTCCCACAAGGTAGGGTTCATTGACGATGACAACTGACTCACCAAGACTGACCAACTCGTACAGGATTTCGATATTCTCCGGATAGAGTCGAACACAGCCATGACTGACTCGCATACCGACACCATAGGGCTGGTTCGTACCGTGAATCAAATAGCCCGGCAGGTCGAGTTTTAGTACAAACTTGCCGAGCGGGTTTTCCGGGCCTGGCGGCACGATGGCCGGCAAAGGGTCGCCAAGCTCCCGGTGTTCGCGCCGAATTGACGCCGGCACATACCAACTCGGATCGCGCGCCTTGGCAATCACAGTTGATGTGCCCAACGGTGTTTCCCAGCCAACTCTGCCAATGCCGATGGGATAGGTTTGCACTACCTGCTTTCGATCTTCAGATTTCGGTGGAAAATAGAAAAGGCGCTTGGACGCAATGTTGAGCACAATTCCTTCATGTGCCACATCGGGCAACACGTATTGAGTCGGCAAAAGCACCGGCGTTCCCGCGCCCGGCAACCACGGATCTACTTCCGGGTTGGCGGCAACGAGTTCGTCATAACCCAACCCGTACTCGCGTGCGAGATCAGAGAAGGTGTTTTCTTCATTGGTGAATACGATTTGCGGCTCACCAATGACAGACTGTTGTGCCGACTCAAGGGTAAAATAGTTGCGACTGATCGGATCCAGGCGCGGTTGCTCTTCGACCGGCACCGACGCTTCTATCTGCACCGGCTCTAACGGTCCGAGTGGCCCAAGAAAATCCTGGATTGCGGTACAACTCG
>QIHS01000061.1 GCA_003229095.1 Woeseia sp.
GGCCTGAATTCGTCAGCAACGCGATTCGCGATAGTTTCATAACTGTCGAGAAGATCACGACGCAACACTGCTCGTTGCTGGTCAAACAGATCCTGTATCAGTAGCCGAAGATCGTGATCGAGAGTTTCCAACCCCGGGAATTCACCACTGGATTCGCTACCTGCCGACTCATTGGCCTCTGATCGTTGTGAATTACTCTTGGTCGCGATGACCCGCAAGGATTGCAGAACCTTCGACACCTCTACCGGCTGGACCTGCTTGGGCAGCACACCGACGGCACCAAGTGCCCGCGCCTGTCCCACGTAAACCTCACCTTCCTGCGAGGTGTACATCATGATGGGAATTGTCGCCGTATCCGGATTGTTCTTGATCGCGGCTACCGCTTCAAACCCGTCCATGCCCGGCATCAGGTGATCCATAAAGATCACATCAGGGCGGTTGCCGCTGAGATAACTGAGCGCATCTTCCGCCGATTCAACGGTATCAACGGCCAGCTGGTGGGTCTCCAGCATCTTTTTCAATACGACTCGTGCAGACCTCGAATCGTCCACAATTAGCGCTGTCTTACTCACCCGACGTCTCCTCAATCCGGATGCCAGAATACCTAAAGAATAGACCAGGTGCGGTGACAAACTGAACCATTTCGCGGAATTGCCGGTTCTTCCCTGTGCCTCATTATGTCATGACATCATGTATCCGTTGGTGACTGCGACCAATAAATCGATCGACCGCCGCCACGGTGGTAAACTAGACCCTGCTTCCACTAATAATATGACATTCTGGCAACTCCAGGTTGGCACCAGTCGACTGACGATTCGCCAAACATAAGAAAATGGGCCGGCAGCTCGCGTCAGGTTTGATTAGAATGAATTTGCCCTGATTGCCAGCGCCCACATGATAAATATGGCTGGACGAATTCTACCCAGATACCTGATCCTGGTGTCGGCCCTTACTGCGGTCGGAATCGCCGTCATGCTATCTATTTTCTACGGCCAGTACCGCTGGCTTGCAACCGGAATCGTTGCCAGTAGTGTCGAGCAACACAATGAGAGCCTGGCGCAGAATTTTGAACGCAGCGCCCGTAGACAGTTGCAGATCATCGCCAACTACGTCGCGCGTTCAGACCGCAGTAACGACGACGATGTTGCCGCCATTCTGAACCGGGCTATCATCGACGACGATTTGATCGTCGGATTGAGATATGCAGACAATAATGGCCTTGACCTCCAGTCCGGCCTGTCTATAGCCGAAGGGTTCGATGGCGGTACTTTGTGGGGTGACGATCGACTGCACATTATCTTCCCCGTAACGCAGGGCGATGTAAACATCGGCATTCTTACAAGCAGCTTCTTGCTGGATTCTTACAATTCCGATTCGGTCGCTTTTGAGGAACGCCTGGTTGCCCAGGGAACCCAGCGCAGAGAAGCAGGTTTCATCTGGATTGGTGGCGCCGCGCTGTTGACATTGATTGTCTGTGGATTCGTAATCTGGTCTATCGCAAACATGCAAGCGCAACGCATCAGAAAACTGAAAGTTCAAGCTGAAAAACTCAGGGACGCAGACTACGGCGAGCCACTCGAGGTTCAGCGTGGCGACATGTTAGGCGACCTTGCTGCTGTTTTTAACGACATGCGCGAGAAACTGAAACTCACAACTGTTTCGCGAGACTATGTTGACAGCGTTTTGTCGAGCATGAACGAAGCGATCATCGTAACATCGGCAGGTGACACCATAACCCGTGTCAATGCCGCAACTACGCGGCTACTGGGTTACTCCGATGACGAATTGCTTGGCCGCCATATCGATGTAATTTTCGATCAGGCAGCGGAGGTTACACCGCCTTCCGGATTAACCATCGGCGTGCCTCACGAGGCGCGCTTTGTCTCAAAAGCCGGAGAGCGTGTGCCAGTGTCATATACAAGCTCATCGATTACAGCAGAAGGAGTTTTCAAGGGTCACAAAATCTACGCTGCGCAGAACATTACTGAGCGCCACAAAGCCGAGCAAAGAATTCGCTACCTGGCAAGAATTGATGCTCTGACGAAAGTACCGAATCGTATGCAGTTTCAACACCTGCTGCAAAGATCTATCGCCAGGGCAAAAAGGGCTGGCAGAACCGTTTGTCTTCTATATATCGATGTTGACTTTTTCAAAGAAATAAACGACACGTTTGGGCACCTTGCCGGAGACGCAGCACTGGAAACGGTCGCTGAAAGGCTTAGTGGTGCATTGCCCGACGACGGCGCGATCATAGGACGTCTTGCCGGTGACGAATTCGCTGTCATTCTCAATAAACTCGACGAATCTTCTAACAAACAGGAATTCCTCGACAAGCTCGCGAGCAAGTTGCTGAACGAAATTGCCGAGCCGTTTTTCGTGCAAGGCCATGAGGTATTCATGACCGCCAGCATGGGCATTGCCTCGTATCCGGCAGATGCGCCGAACGTGATCGACCTGATTCGTAATGCGGATGCAGCGATGTATCACGCCAAGAAGTCCGGTGGAAATCTGCATGCCTACTACGTAGCCGAAATGAATGAAGCTGCGGTCGCTCGATTAATGACCAAGAGCAAGCTAAAGAGAGCCTTCGAACGCGATGAGTTGCTGGTTCATTACCAACCCAAATATGACCTGCGCACGGGCGAAGTTTTCGGGGCCGAGGCACTCATCAGATGGGAACTGCCAGAGCGCGGGATAATTCTACCTTCAGATTTCATTCCAATCGCCGAGGAATCGAATCTCATTATTGAGATCGGCGAGTGGGTACTCGATCGTGTTTGTGAGGATTTTCGACGTTGGCAGCAGACCGTTTCTTCAGTAGGACGCATTTCTGTCAATCTATCGCTCAAACAATTGCGGCAGCCGAATTTTATTGAGCGCATCAGCGCGATACTCCGCAGTTACGAAGTTTCTCCGACATCGCTTGAACTGGAAATCACCGAAACAACGCTGATGGAGAACCCGGATCGGACAATCAAGATTCTCAACGAGCTTTATTCGCTGGGATTGCATTTGGCTATCGACGACTTCGGTACAGGTTACTCGTCTCTTAGCGCTTTGCAGCAGTTTCCGATCAGCACTCTGAAAGTGGACAGATCTTTTGTGAAAGACATCGCGGTAAACGCCGATGATGCGACCATCGTCGGTACTATCATTCATATGGGCCGGAGCCTGAAGATGGATGTTGTCGCTGAGGGAGTGGAGACAGAGGATCAGCTGTCACTAATACAATCGCTCGATTGCACCTATGTGCAAGGGCTGTTGTTCGGTGAACCAATGAGCGCCGACAACTATCTCAAGTTACTCCAGGCACAGGTTGATGGCACTGACGAACACCGCCTTCTGTTCGGCTAAGCAGTTGCGAGTTAGCGCTCTATCCATCTGATGTGCGGATTCAGTTAGCTTGTCGACGTTCATGGCAAGATACGTCTCGCAGCCAATGGTGGGGCCCTTGTCAAGAGGCGCGCTTAATCCGTACATCAGATGGACAGAACACTGGCTAAATGCCGGATTTTATTACGATTCGTGATCGCGCTTCACTGCAAGCTGCCAACATGATTTAATAGCCCATCAAACCTGACTTTTCAGTCATTATCTTTTCCATATTCATCATACGCCCCTAACCTTAGAGTTATCACTATGAACACGACCGTCAAAATTAGCATTGCCGCTTCACTTATCTTTTTTGCGCAATCGGCGTTGGCTTGCGACTATCCTAAACGCGTTCTAATTCCAAACGGAAGCGCTGCAACGAAGGATGAAATGCTCGAGGGTCAAAAAGGGGTCAAGCAGTATATTGCCGAAATGCAAACCTACCTGGAATGCATTGTCGACGAAGAGAAGGCGGCCCTCGATGCTATGGGAGATCTACAGCCTGAGATCGAGCAGGAACGCGAAGACATGGTCGACAAGAAATACAATGCTGCTGTCGATGAAATGGAACGGCTGGCCGCACAATTCAACGCCGAAAGACAGGCGTATATGGCGCGCGACCAAGACTGACAGAACTCCGATCTATGCGCGTAAAAAGGCCCGTTGTCAGAACGGGCCTTTTTTATGTGCCAGGCGAGAAAAGCAGTACAATTCGATTACAAAGAGTCAATCTCTTTTTTCAAATCAAATCTATTCTCTGTAATGATTCTTTCCAGAACCTTGATTCGCTCCTCAAGCACTTCAATTTTTGACACGGTCTCCAGGAGTTCCTCATCGGTTTCCGGAGCAAATTTCCGTTGCTTGATCCATGCCTTTACAATTTCGGCACACATCACAATCGTGACCAGCAGAAGCACAAAGATCAGGGAGCTGTTCATTATTTTTTCCTTTTAAAGCAAGCCTGTCAGATCAGAGTTTCTTGAATTCCTGATCGAGATTGAATTTCGGTGATGTTACGTATCGCTCGAGCCGTGCGAGTCTGGATTCCAATGACTGGTAGCGTCTATTGACGTCTTTCAGTGTCTCGCGCGGAGCGGTTCGAAGTGCCTTACGAAATTCTGCGTCAAAATATGGCTGTTTAGCCGGGTCCGATGCTGAGGGCACCAGAAATACGGTCGCGAAATAGACCAGCATCGTTGCCGGGAATGCCATCAGCAATGAAATGCACGCCAGGCAACGTGTGATTTTCAGATTAAAACCAAAATAGTCCGCTACACCCGCACAAACGCCTGCGATCATGGCTCGATCTGCGTTCCTTTGGAAATGCCGTCTCGGAATGCTGTCGTAGTGACTCATGAGTTATGCCAGTAGTCGTCTCTGGTAGAACGACGCCAGAACTCGTATTCTTGCCGTCGGCCTGAATAAATCAACGGTCGTTCCTTAAACAGCAACGTGGCACCAACATAGATGAGTATAGTCACCCAAAAAAACAGCACCAGGCAAATCACTGCGATGATTCGTACGGTGCCAAGACGAAAATTGAATCGGTCGGCCAGTCCGGCGCAAACACCGAATATCCAGCCGTTTTCCCTGTTGCGGTAGAGACCTCGAAACGGCCCAAAATCCGGGTTCCAGGTATCTCGGCTCATTGTTTTCTCCTCCAGTCAGGCAAATCGCTGTCGAGTATCGTTTCGAGACTTTCAATACGCTCTTCAAGGCGCCGTGATAACTGCCACATGCCCTCGAGCATTTTTTCGTCTCCTCCCGATATCTCGCGCGACTCCTTCCATTTTGTAATGAAATGAAAAACGATGAAAAGCGGCGCCAGTATTGTTAAAAAAAGGACCAGCGCAATAGTCAAAAGATAGTCGGGACCCAACTACTTCGCCTCAGCCGCTGTTGGGGCCTCAGAAAAAACTCTTTTCTTGAGCTCGTCCAGCTCGCGCGCAACTGTTTCTTCGGCCTCAAGTCCGGCAAATTCATGATTCAGGTCTTTCGGCAAGCCAAGGTCGTAAGCCTCGATTCGACCTTCAACGTCATCAATTCGGCGCGTGTATTGTTCGAAACGAACCATTGCGTCGTCGATCTTGTAGTCGTGAATTTTCTTCCTGGCAGCAAGGCGGGAATTGGCCGTTTTGTGCCTCGCCAACAGGGACTTCTGCCTGGTTTTAGCATCGAGCAGCTTTGTTTCGAGCTTTGAAATATCCTCATTAAGTTTGCTCAAGCCCTCGTCGATCGCAAAATAGTCAGCACGGATCATTTCCACGGCCGTTGACGCTCTCGTCTTTTCGACCAACGCTGCCTTGGCCAGGTCTTCCCTGCCTTTGCGCAGAGCTAACTCGGCTTTGGCATCCCATTCTTTTTCGTCGCGTTCCAATGAGCTGAGTTTACGATTCAGATCCTTTTTGTCGGCGATCGATCGTGCAGCTGCCGATCGCACTTCAACCAGGGTATCTTCCATCTCCTGGATCATCAGTCGCACGATTTTTTCGGGATCCTCTGCTTTGTCGAGAATCGCGTTGATATTCGAGTTCACGATGTCGCTGAATCTCGTGAATATGCCCATGGTCTCATCCTCTAATTGGCTAACGGTTCATAGTGGTTAATGCAGCAACCGTGCCAACCTTCAAAAAATCTTATAACAGTCTGTTTATTAAAGAAAAAGACCGAGATACGACAAATATCTGGAGCATGCAGTTGTGGTGAATTTCACTAATTATTTGTAATTTTCGCTAAGTTTTGGTCTATTAGACGAATGTCAGCTGAACGAACGTCCCAACCCATCATCGGCGAGGCACCGGCATTTCTTGAAATGCTCGAGCATGTCTCGCGTGCAGCGCCTTTGAGCAAACCTTTGCTGGTCGTGGGCGAAAGAGGAACCGGCAAAGAACTGATCACATCGCGACTGCATTACCTCTCCCGGCGGTGGGAACAACCACTGGTCAAAGTCAATTGCGCCGCACTGACCGAGTCTATTCTAGAATCAGAACTATTTGGCCACGAAGCGGGCGCATTTACCGGCGCAGCACGAATGCATATCGGCCACTTCGAGCGTGCGGATGGCGGCACGCTGGTGCTCGATGAACTGGCAACGATCTCAATGCGAATGCAGGAGAAGATCCTGCGGGTCATTGAGTATGGCGAGATACAGAGAGTCGGCGGAAGTGACACACTATTTGTGGATGTCCGTATAGCCGGCTCGACAAACGCCAACCTGCAGACCCTGGTCGCCGCGGGCAGTTTTAGGGAAGACCTGCTCGACCGCCTCGCGTTTGACGTAATTACAATTCCCCCGCTGCGCGCCCGCCTGGAAGATATTCTGCCACTCGCTTACGCATTCGCGCTGAACATGGTCAGTGAACTCGAATTGCCGCTTTTCCCTGGCTTCAGCGCACAAGCGTCCTCGTCTCTGCTACGGCACGATTGGCCGGGCAATGTCCGCGAGCTAAAGAACGCGGTTGAAAGGTCTGTGTACAGGCTGAACGACAAAACCAAACAGATCGCAAAAATCGCTTTCGATCCGTTTGACTCACCGTTTCGTCTGCGCGAGCCGTCTCAGGTTGATGCGCCAAAAATTGTCAGCGGACCGACGCCTAAATCCCAAGTGCTGCCCGTTGATCTGACAGAAAGAACGCGAGGGTTCGAGAAGGATCTGGTCGTAGCTGCGCTGGAACGCGCCAGATTCAATCAGCGAGTTGCCGCAACACTGCTGGGGATTACCTACCACCAGCTACGCGGCAAGATTCGCAAACATGCGCTGGATGTTCGAAAGCCCGGTTAATGGCCTGCCAGACTTACCCATAGGAACCTCGCGATTGACTTAGGTATTGCCTGTCAGGATTTTATTGCAGGGAATAAAGCGGACCGCAGGGAGCCATCCCTGCAAGGAAATCCTGACGGGCAATACCGAATGACTGGCGAACTATTTCAGCTCGCGCAGACGCCCTAGGATTCATCCCTAAATCGACGCACATAGATTGCCGCAGTCGTAAACAGCCCGCAAACGATAATTCCGATCCACAGACCCGGACTCATAATGAAGCCGGTAAGGTCCAATAAATCGAACATGCTGATGTTTTCGCTAACCGTGTGTTTGCCATCGTCGAAAAAATCCGACGGATTGAATCCCTGGAACAGTGGCATTTTCCCCAGTCGCGTCACAAAGGTTTCCATTGCGACCGACGTTCCGATGACAATCTTCTCAAGCATTGGCAGAATCAGAATCGGTAAGAAGGCCATAAGAAACGGCGACCGCTTGGTGAACGCGGATACCAGCAGGAACCAGCCAATGAATGGCGATACCCACAATGGAAAAGCGAGCACAAAGATGAGGGTGGTAGCCCAGTTGTCCAGTAGTGGCGCTGCGCTCCAGATCATGTGGCCGGCATTTCCGCCTTGCAGGCCGATCCAGATACTGGAAATAATGAGGACGATAAGATGCGTGATCGCTATGGCAGTAAACGTAATAAGCGGAATGACCAGGATTGCAGTCAGCAGTTTTGACAAGACGGTTTCGAAGTCTGTGCAGGGAATCGAGCGCCAAAACAGAATGCTGCGATCTTTACGTTCTGCATACAGGGCATCCAGCGCGTAAAAGACGGTCATAAAGGACATGCCAATAAAGAAGAAAACAGATACGCCAAACATGACAGCTGAAATTGCCACGGCACGTTGAGCTTCACTCAAGTTGGAACCGCCAAGCATTGCAATATCGACTGCCTGGTCAAACGCGGAGAAAGTCGCTTGTCCGGTTACCGTGCCAAGCGCGACCAGCAGAGCGATGACTGCCGGGGTTACATAAAGAGAACGGTGTTCCCACAGTTCCCGTTTAAGCAGTGCAACCTGGTTCGCAATCATACTGCCGCTCCCTTCACTTTGGCGACAAACAGATCTGCAATATCCGGCGTCCGCAGGTCGCCGAAGCCTTCTAGTTGCTCGCGGCTGACACCCTCAAAAGTCATCACGTTTTTACCGAATACTTCCCTTTCGTAGAAGGGTTTGAATTGTCTGGCCTTGTCCGAGTTCTCGGTATTTGCCATCAGTTCGACGAAGTGTTCCGGAATCGACTCCATCGGCTGGTCCAGAACAACGCGACCGTCGTTAATGAACATTACATCGGTCAGCAGATTCTCAATCTCTTCCACCTGGTGGGTCGTTATGATGATGGTCCGTTCTTCGTCGAAGTAGTCATTGAGCAAGTTGCCGTAGAAGTCCTTGCGAAAAATAATGTCCAAACCAATGGTTGGCTCGTCAAGCACGAGCAATTTAGCGTCAATCGCGGTGATGATGGACAGGTGCAACTGCGTGACCATGCCCTTCGAAAGCTCGCGTACTTTTGACTTGCTCGATATCTTTGTCTGCGCGAGCAACTCTTCTGCTCGGGCGCGTGAGAAGCGGGGATGAACCGACTCAAGAAAATCCAGCAG
>QIHS01000555.1 GCA_003229095.1 Woeseia sp.
CGCCTCTTGCTCGATAAGCGCTCCGCTACACGGGTGCTCGAATGAAAGTCTTGTGGCGTGCAGGGCCTGGCGACGAAATCGCCTGAGCATGTCGCGCAATTCGTCCGTGGCCGCCGCAGGCATCATCAGGCGCCCTCCGTAGACCGGGTCGCCGATCAGCGGATTGCGTCGATGCGCGAAATGCACACGAATCTGGTGCGTGCGCCCGGTATCCAGTTGCACGCTGATATAGGTGTGCGCCCGGTAGCGCTGCAACACTCGAAAGTGGGTCAGAGCCCGTTTTCCGCGCTCCTGCACGCTCATTTTAAGCCGATCGACCGGATGGCGGCTGATCGGCGCGTCAATCTTGCCACCCCCTGTGAGAACACCACCACACACCGCGAGGTAGTGTCGGGACAATTCGCGCTCAGCTAGCATTCGGACAAGTGCCGTATGTGCGGGCAGGGTTTTCGCCACCAGCAACAAACCGCTGGTGTCCTTGTCCAGTCGGTGCACGATGCCGGCCCGCGGGATCTCCTCCAGCACCTGTGCGTGATGCAGCAGCCCGTTCATCAGCGTACCGCGCGTATTGCCCGCACCGGGATGTACCACCAGTCCGGCGGGTTTATTGACAATCAGCAGATCATCGTCTTCGAAAGCAATATCCAGTGTCATAGGCTCGGGCTTGCTGGTCACGCTGACCTCGGCCTCGGGCCGAACGATCACCTGCTCGCCGCCGTTCACGGCGTCTCGCGGTCGAATTTCTCTATCATCAACGGTGACATTGCCACGTAGAATCCAGCTCTTCAGCCGACTTCTCGAATATTCGGGAAACATCTGTGCCAGGGCCTGGTCCAATCGTTGACCAGCCAGCTCAGGTGGGATACGTTTTTGCAGTGGATCGGTTGACATAGTGGCTAATGCTGCCAAAAAGAACGCGCCGAGTTTACGGTATACTTGCCGCTGGCGCCGATATGTTGCACAGTCCGCCCCCGCCATTGCCTGGCGGTACACTCCACCCACCCGGCACGCCAAGAATCAATGATGAAATCAGACTGCTCTTTCAATCCGCGACCACAGGTAAATTCCGCTTTGCATAGCAGCGACGGTCCACGGCAGCGTATTGCCCGTGTTGTCATGATGCTCGCAGTAGCCATCTTACTCAGTGCCGGTTGTGCCGGTCAGAATGAGGAATTTGACCTCACGAAAAACATCACCGACGCCTATAAAGATGCACAGCAGGCGGTCGACAACGGCAACTATCGAAAAGCGATCAGCATTTTCGAGGCCTTACAGGCCCGCTTTCCGTTCAGCGAATTCGCCACCCAGATTCAACTGGAACTGACCTACGCTTATTACAAAGACGGCCGGGAAGAGCAGGCGATTGATGCTGCTGATACTTTTCTGCGTGAGAACCCGACCCATCCGCGGGTTGACTATGCACTCTATATACAAGGCCTTGCGTATTTCGATCGCGGCCAGTCGTTGCTCGAACGCCTGTTCAGGAAGAACATCAACAACCGACCGCCTCGCGATGGCCAGCGCGCTTTTTCGAGTCTTGGCCGACTGGTTGAGCGCTACCCCGCCAGTGCTTACGCTGCCGACGCGCAGCAGCGGCTGGTTTACCTGAAAAACCGCCTGGCTGCTTACGAAAACACGGTCGCCCGTTTTTACATTGAGCGGGATGCCTTTGTCGCCGCCCTGAACCGGGCCAAGACTGCCCTGGAAACCTACCATGGCGCCGAAAGTGGCGCAGAATCGCTACAGATCATGATAACGGCCTACGAAGGCTTAGGTATGTTGGGACTTGCAGAAGACACTCGCCGTGTCCTTGAGAAAAATTTCTCGGACGATCCGGTCGCGCAGAACTAGTCAGCGCGGCTGTCTTATTCCGGAAAGGTATAGCGAGAGGTAATCGGATAGCGCCAGTCGCGGCCGAACGCCCTGCTCGAAATTCTAATTCCCGGTGGTGCCTGGCGACGTTTGTATTCATTGCGCTTGACCATCTCAAGCACACTGACCACGGTATCTTTATCGAATCCCGCCGCGACGATCTCCGCCACAGACAAATCACGCTCAATGAATGCCTCAAGAATGGGATCGAGCACATCGTAGTCCGGCAGCGTATCGGTGTCTTTCTGATTCGGCCGTAGCTCGGCGGATGGCGGTCTGGTGATAACGCGCTGCGGAATGGCTTCGCTTACAGTGTTGCGGTAGTGGGCAAGGCGATAGACCTGAGATTTACTACAGTCTTTGATGGGTGCGAAGCCGCCCGCCATATCCCCGTATAGCGTCGCATAGCCGACTGCCATCTCACTCTTGTTGCCTGTCGTCAACAACATGCAGCCAGTCTTGTTAGAAATAGACATCAGCAAGAGCCCTCGACAACGAGCCTGGATATTCTCCTCTGTTACATCGGCATCGTGCCCCTGAAAAATATCGGCAAGCTGGTCAGTAATCGCTGCATAGATCGGTTCGATGGGAATGACGTCATACTCAATGCTCAGCAGGGCCGCCTGTTTGGCGGCATCTTCCTGGCTCATGTTGCTGGTATAGCGAAACGGCATCATGACGCAGCGCACCTTGTCTGCACCCAATGCATCGCAGGCGATGGCCAGCACCAGTGCCGAGTCAATTCCTCCCGACAGGCCAAGAATGACGCCCGGGAAGCCGTTCTTCTGCACGTAGTCGCGCGTGCCGCACACCAACGCCTCGTACACACTTTGCTCGCGCGGCAATATTGGCGAGAGTTGCGCTCGCGATGGCGCCACGCCAGCACCATCGGCTTCCAGGTCAAGGCGATACAAACCCTCCGCGAACGGCTCCGCGCGAAAACAAATCTCGCCCTGTGCGTCCATGGCGAATGAGCCTCCATCGAATACCAGCTCATCCTGACCTCCCACCATGTTGAGATATACCACCGGAATGCCGATTTCTTCGACCCGTTGCCGCACGACCCGCTCGCGGTGTTGCTGACTATCGAGCTCGTAAGGAGAGCCATTGATCACGACAATGACTTCCGCACCCGCCGCACGACAGGCCGCCGCAGGGCCACCCTTCCATACGTCTTCGCAGATATTGATGCCGACGCGGATGCCATTCAACAGGAAAACCGACGCATTCTTGCCGGCAGAAAAATAGCGCTGCTCGTCAAAAACCCGGTAGTTGGGCAGAAAATGCTTGCGATAGTGGGCCAGCACGATGCCGTCTTTGCAGACCATGCAGGCATTGTAGATGTCGTCGCCATCGTATTCGGGGTAGCCGATCAACAGCGCGATATCGCGCACAGATGTCCTGATGGTTTCGACTGCCTCATCGACACGACGCTGCAGGCCGGAGTGCAGCAGCAGGTCCTCAGGTGGATAGCCACAAACACTTAGTTCGGGGAAGACGACCAGGTCGGCGTGCATCTCATCATGCGCACGAGCTGAGTAGTCGATTATTTTTTGCGTATTGCCCGCAATATCGCCAACGACAAGATCCACTTGTGCCAGTGCAATGATGACCTTGTCGTTCATGAAGAGAGAGTACGCTTCCTGCGGCAGGAAACCACCCGGATCAGAAGGCCCAGATCATTTATGCCGTTGCAAGCAACTCCAGCATCTTGCTGCCGAGCTCTGCCGGTGAGCGCACGGTTGCAACGCCTGCGGCATCCAGCGCTTTGAACTTATCCTCAGCCGTGCCCTTGCCGCCGGCAATGATTGCGCCCGCATGGCCCATGCGCTTCCCTGCCGGGGCGGTAACGCCCGCAATGTAGGCGACCACGGGTTTTGTCACTTCAGATTGAATGAATTCCGCGGCTGCTTCCTCGTCAGTGCCGCCGATTTCGCCGACCATGACGACACCCTCGGTCTGCGGGTCTTGCTGGAACAGCGCGAGGCAATCGATAAAGCTCATGCCGCGGACCGGATCTCCGCCAATACCAATGCAGGTGCTTTGACCAAGACCGTTTTGCGTGGTCTGGTAGACCGCCTCATAAGTCAGCGTGCCGGAACGCGAGACAACACCGATCTTGCCCGGCTGGTGAATGAATCCCGGCATGATGCCGATCTTGCATTCTCCCGGTGTGATGATGCCTGGACAGTTGGGCCCGATCAGCCGGCAATCGTATTCCGCCAGCGCCGATTTAACCTTGACCATGTCCAGAACCGGAATGCCCTCGGTAATACAGACGATCAGGCTTACACCTGAATCGGCCGCCTCGAGAATGGCATCGGCGGCAAA
Organism: Woeseia sp.; assembly: GCA_003229095.1. Taxonomy (GTDB): domain Bacteria; phylum Pseudomonadota; class Gammaproteobacteria; order Steroidobacterales; family Woeseiaceae; genus SZUA-117. The sequence continues at coordinate 4,204 of QIHS01000555.1, forward strand.
TGGGGCCGGCACGTAAATCATGCTGACATCAGCGCCAGTCGTTGCGACTGCCTCGCGCATCGTGTTGTAAACAGGCACACCGAGATGTTCCTCGCCACCGCGACCGGGCGTGACCCCTGCAACAACCTTGCTGCCATAGTCCATACATTGCTCGGTGTGAAACGAACCCTGGTTGCCAGTGATTCCCTGGCAGATAATTTTGCTGTTCTTGTCGACCAATATGCTCATTTAAGCGGGGTTCCTGTTACGCATTGGATGCTGCAACGACACTGATCGCTGCGTCCGTCAGATCTTTTGCCGAAATAATGTTGAGTCCGCTGGCTGCCAGCAGCGCGCGACCTTTGTCGACATTCGTCCCTTCCAGGCGTGCTACCACGGGCACGCTGACACCTACTTCTTTCACGGCGCTGATGATGCCCTCGGCGATCAGGTCACAGCGAACGATGCCGCCGAAAATGTTGACCAGAATTGCACTTACATTTTCGTTGGAAAGAATGAGTTTGAATGCCGCTGCAACACGTTCGCTGGTGGCGCCACCGCCGACATCGAGAAAGTTAGCAGGCTCGCCGCCATGCAACTTGATCAGGTCCATTGTCGCCATAGCCAGTCCGGCCCCATTAACCATGCAGGCGATATCGCCATCCAGCGAGACGTAGTTGAGGTCGTGTTTGGCCGCCTCACGTTCATTCTCGTCTTCCTGGCTCGAATCACGCATTTCAGCCAGTCGCGACTGTCGAAAAAGCGCGTTCTCCTCAATGTTGATCTTGCCATCCAGCGCAATCACATCGCCGCTGCGGTTCACGATCAATGGATTCACTTCGACCAGGCTTGCATCGCATTCGAGAAACAATCGATACAGGCGCCCGATAATGTCAGCGAACTGGCGGCTTTGTTTCTTATCGAGACCAAGACCGAAGGCGAGCTGGCGGGCCTGGTACGGTTGCAGGCCGGCGTCAGGGGAGACCACCACTGTGAATATCTGCTCCGGTGTATCCGCCGCAACCTGCTCGATGTCCATGCCACCTGCGGCAGAGGCAATAAAGGAGACTTTGTTGACGTCACGATCAACCAGCATGCTCAGATACAATTCGCGCTCGATATCCGAGCCGGCCTCGACATAGACGACGTTTACCGGCAAGCCTTCCGGTCCGGACTGGTGCGTAACCAGCATTGTGCCAAGCATATCCCCGGCGTATTGGCGAACCTCGTCTGCCGAACGGGCAAGCTTTACGCCACCGGCCTTGCCTCGCCCGCCGGCATGGACCTGGGCTTTTACCACCCACAGTTCACCGCCCAGAGTCTCAACCGCGGCGACCGCGGCATCGACAGTCTCGGCGGCAACACCCTCAGGGACCGGAATGCCATATTCGGCAAAAAGTTGTTTTGACTGATATTCGTGAAGATTCATTGTTGCCTGTTTTTTAAAGGTGTGAAAAAGTCGGCGTATTTTGTCGGAATCCACCTTAAGACGCAAAATTACCTGCGTTCTTCGACTACAATTCAGTCGAACCGGCGGCAGGCACGGTATAAAGACACGGAGACGATGGACGCGGTGCAAACAGAAACGAGTTCCCTCAGAGGCGATTCCCCGCTGCACCGTGCCATCGAAGAATCCGATCTGACCTGGCGCGTGCTTGGCACGCTCAATCTTTTTCGGCTGTTCCTCGCCATTATTCTTCTCGTGTTATTTTTCGCAGGCAGCGAGCCGCGGCTGTTTGGCGAGCGCTATCCAACACTCTTTTTCGCAATTGCCGCCGCCTATCTGGCCTTTTCCATTCTGTCCGGTGTCGCAATCCGCGGGCGCTGGGCGACCTCAGGTCCGCAAACCTACACGCAACTGACGGTAGATATTGCCGTGGTCGTCTTACTGATGCACGCAAGCGGCGGCATCAGCAGTGGTCTGGGCGGCTTGCTGGTGGTGTTTGTGGGTGCCGGCAGCCTCATATTGTCCACCCAGGTGCCGGCCTTCTTTGCGGCCATCGCGACCATCGCGGTGCTTGGCGAGCAGTTTTTTTCGCAACTCGGCGGTGTCAGCGACAGCAGTGAGTACTCCGCTGCAGGCGTCCTTGGCGCCATCATATTCGCCATATCGCTAGCCGCCCGGCCACTGGCAAGACGCATTCAGTTCAGCGAAGCACTCGCGCGGCAGCGAGGTGTCGATCTCGCCAATCTGTCTGAACTGAACGAATACATCGTGCAGCACTTGCGCGAAAGCATCGTCGTCATCGACGCTGACAACGGGGTGCGACTCATCAATACCTCTGCTGCGCTATTGCTGGGTGCGCCCGCAGATTGCCACGGCATGAACATCGGTGACGCCTCTCCCGATCTCGGCGCGTACGTCGTCAAATGGCGCGCAAATCTGGAAGCCTCCTCGCACACTGACCTCACAATGCGGGCAAACGATGACAGCGCGCGAATCAAGGCGCACCTTGCACCGCTGGGCAAAGGGGACGAGAGGAGTGGGCCGATACTGGTTTTTCTTGAAGATGCGAGCCTGATGAATGCGCGCGTCCAGCAATCGAAACTGGCCTCACTGGGGCGTCTCAGCGCCAGTATTGCGCACGAGATCCGCAACCCGGTGGGCGCGATGAGTCACGCAGGGCAATTACTGGCGGAGTCGAAGGCACTGACAAAAGACGACCTGCGCCTGACCGAAATCATCAGCACACATGCCGAGCGCGTCAGCCATATCATCGACAATGTGTTGCAATTGTCGCGCCGTGAGTCCAGCCGGCCGGAGCACTTTTCCCTGGGGCCCTGGTTAGAGGATTTTGCGCAGGAGTTTTCCCGGACGCTCGAGTTGCAGGAAGGACAGTTGAGCGCGCTGGACACCGATACCGATCTTGAAATTCGCATGGATCCCAGTCATCTTCGCCAGGTCCTGTGGAACCTTTGCGATAACGCGGTCAAGTATGCGAGTGAAACCGGTGGAATTCTGGTGGAACTGCAAACCGGACGTACCCAACGCACCGAGCAGCCTTACCTGGAAGTTCTTGACAAGGGTCACGGCGTGGACCCGGCAACGGTGGATAAAATATTCGAACCGTTTTTCACTGCACGCAGTGGTGGTACCGGTCTTGGGCTCTACATATCCAGAGAGCTTTGTGAATTGAATCGCGCGACACTCGTATACCAGGCTCGTGATACGGGTGGCAGTATTTTCAGAGTCGTGTTCGCGGACCCTGATCGATGGGAAGACGTTAATAGTTGAATGGTCAAGTGAAGATGCAAAAACCCTTATCGACGCAAAAACCCCTGGCACTGGTCATCGATGACGAGCCAGATATCTGCGAGCTGCTGACACTGACGCTGGGGCGCATGAATATCGAGACCGTCGTGGCCGAGGACGTGGCCGGCGCCAGAGAAAAGCTGGCCAGCCAGCGATTCGACCTGTGCCTGACTGACATGCGCCTGCCCGACGGTGACGGCCTCGAACTGGTTGAATGGATGCAAAAACACGCCCCCGGTGTGCCGGTTGCGGTCATTACCGCCCATGGCAATGTCGAAACCGCCGTGCAGGCGCTCAAGCTGGGTGCCTTCGATTTCATCACCAAACCGCTCGATCTGCAGAATCTGCGCAACATTGTCGAAAACGCGCTCCGGCTTGGCGAAGACGGCACGGGTGATGCATCAAGACTGCTGGGCGATTCGCCCGCAATGCAGGAATTGAGACAACTTATTGATCGGGTTGCCCGCAGCCAGGCACCGGTGCATATTTCCGGTGAATCCGGTACCGGCAAGGAGCTGGTGGCACGCCTTATTCACGATAGCGGACCGCGAATTGGCGGACCGTTTGTACCCGTCAACTGCGGCGCAATTCCGGCCGAGCTGATGGAGAGCGAGTTTTTCGGCCACCGCAAGGGATCATTTACAGGCGCCATTCACGACAAAATTGGCCTGCTGCAAGCGGCCAGTGAGGGCACGTTTTTTTTGGACGAAATCGCAGATTTGCCGCTGTCCATGCAGGTCAAACTTTTGCGCGTCATTCAGGAGAAGGCCGTGCGGCCTGTCGGGGCATCCAAAGAAGAATCGGTGAACATTCGCATTTTGTCTGCGACCCACAGGAAATTGTCTGCAATGGTCAAGGACGGCAGTTTCCGCGAAGACCTCTATTACCGAATCAATGTTATCGAATTGCACGTACCGGCGTTGCGCGAGCGCGGAGAGGATGTCCTGCAACTGGCTTCCAGTATTCTTGACCGCCTGGGCTCGTCTTTCGATGCCCTGGACGAAAGCGCCAGAAACGGGCTCAGGAACTATGCCTTTCCGGGCAACGTCCGCGAACTGGAGAACATGCTGGAACGGGCGGTGACCCTCTCTGCAGGCAAGCGAATTGCGAAATCAGACCTCGCGATTCGCTCAACAATCAACCATTCCGCGCCCGCCGCCCCGGCGGAGGTGAATCTGGGTAACCGGATCGACGATGTACAACGCCACGCGATTGTCGAGGCACTGGAAAAAACGCGTTACAACAAGACGGCTGCCGCCAGGCTGCTGGGGCTGACTTTTCGTCAGCTGCGCTACCGGATCAAGAAACTCGGCATCGAATGAAGTCGAAAAAAAGCCCCGGACTGGCCGGGGCTT